>CALMWN010000383.1 GCA_937873555.1 uncultured Clostridia bacterium | reverse complement strand
TGGACAAGCTTTCGAAGGAAGATCAGGCTGTTATCAAGGCGGCAGCAAAGGATTCCGTCGACTACCAGCGGAATGCATGGGACGAAGCCGAAAAGGAAGCGGAAGAAGAAGTAAAACAGCTGGGCACTGCTATAATTGAACTATCTGATAATGAAAGGCTGAAATTCGAAAAGGCTGTTGCTCCCCTTTATGACGTGTATGGCAAGGGATATAGCGATTTAATCTACAAG
Source organism: uncultured Clostridia bacterium (assembly GCA_937873555.1). Taxonomy (GTDB): domain Bacteria; phylum Bacillota; class Clostridia; order Acetivibrionales; family CALMWN01; genus CALMWN01. Next base: position 10,313 of record CALMWN010000383.1, on the reverse strand, counting down.
ATAAGGAATACCAAATAATATTGCCCGGCATTAAGCCGGGCAATATTTATTTGGGTCGGTTCCGGGCGGACAAGAGTCGTCCGCCCCTACTGTTATATTATTTGACTTTGAATACCATTTGAGTCGGGTTGACGAACTTGAGTGCTATGACCAGACAAATCATTGTTATGCTGAAATATATTACCGCAAGGGCATCTATTGCCTGCCATGGCCGGGCGCCTGCAGCAAAGGCATCTGCAAAGAGTGCGACGACTATTGTCTGCGACTTGCCTCCTGCTACAAGGAAGGTGAGCTCAAACATTGATATTGTCTTTACTACCGAAAGAATACCGGCTGTCAGAATACCTGGAAGAGTCAAGGGTGCAAGTATCCTGAAAAATATTGTCACCTTGTTCGCCCCAAGCATTCTGGCAGCTGATTCAAGATTTGAACCTATCTGCTCTATAAATGGCGTGAGTATCAGTATCATGAATGGGACTATGGGAACAAGGTTTGCCAGGATAACACCGCTTATTTTTCCTGCTAATCTGACCTTGTACAGTGCTGTGGCCAGCGGTACACCGTAAGTCATCGGAGGTATCAGCATGGGCAGCAGGAACAATGTCATGACCAGTGCTTTAAAGGGGAAATTGTGTCTCGCCATTACGTACGCTGCCGGATAGGCTATCAATAACGAGACGCCGACGACGACTATAACCACGATGAAAGTCACCTGTAGAAGGCTGCCTATGGCATGGTCGGTTATAGCATATTTATACCATTCCAGTGTATACATGGGAGGTAATGCGCCCGAAAACCAGCCCTTGCTGAAGGAATTTAAAATAACCGTCAGCAGTATTCCAAGAACATTTACCACATATATTATAATTGCCAGTACAAATAATACTCCTGAAAGTTTTAATTTTTTTGAGTTCATAATATCACCTTTATCCTTTACCAACAATGGATGCTCCTCTGTACATGCGCTGACGCCATATGAGTACAATCGAAATGATTATTATCTCAATGACAGCCATTATCATACATATTGTCGAGCCCATATTGTTGTCATACTTTTCAAATGCCCATTGATAAGCGGCATACGCGATAACTCTTGTAGGTCCTGACGGTTGACCCAGCAGCACTGCCGAAGGGAATACCGAGAAAGCCATAACGAAATTGAGACAGAATGCTATTGCTATTCCGGGAACCATAAGGGGGAACATTATCTTCCAGAAGGATTCCCATTTACTTGCACCCAACATCTGAGCAGCTTTTTCCAGGTCAGGGTTGATACCGGAGGTATAACCCAGGAGCATCAGAAAAGCGAATGGAAAGCCCTGAATGAAAAGTGAAAGTATAACACCGATATAGTTGTGCGTCAACTTCAGTGGCTCACTGATCAGTCCTATGGCCATTAAAAACTGGTTTACCCAACCTTTTGGACCAAGATATGTGAGCATTCCTTCAGATACAAGCACAGTTCCCAAAGTTACAGGTATTATCAGAAAAAATGTGACGATTTTTTCCGATTTAAGTCCGCGCCTCATATAATAAGCAAGCGGTACAGCCATTATCACACATAACAAAGTAACGGGAAGGGATATATACAGAGTTATCCATATAGTCCTGAATTCCCACATGTCACTGAAAAACTTGATATAGTTTGAAATTGACAGATTGCCTTCTTTAGTAGTGATGCTCAGGTAAACACCGTACAGGAACGGATAAATAAAAAGCAAAAGCATGAATAATAAAGCAGGAGCGAGCAAAATCAAAATAGTTCTATCAAACTTTTTTACTTCCGGCATAAGTTATCAACCTTCTTCCTTTGGAAATAGCAGCACTTTTTCAGGCGGTATGTACAGGTTAATCATATCTCCTTCATGCGCTTTGGAATCCGGCCTTGCATCTATCTTTATATTGTTACCAAAGAAAGCGGTTACATGGCTGTTCTGACCAAGATACTCAACAACTTCAATCTTACAGCTTACAACGTTTGTTTCTCCATCTCCAATTGTGATATCCTCAGGCCTTATTGCAGTCATTATTTCGGCACCATTCTCAAAGGCACTTTTGAGTTTCAGCTTCTTAGCAGTATCATTTCCAGTGTAGCTGCGTCTTGATACAATTTGTTTTCCACTTACGTTTATAACAATTTCCATTTCGTCGCCATTTTCGTTAATACGATCGATCCTGGCACTCCAGAGGTTCCTGAAGCCCATAAAATCAGCCACAAACAAATTTGAAGGGTTGGAGTATATCTCCTCGGGAGTACCTATCTGTTGTACATATCCCGTTTTCATGACTACAATTTTGTCGGAAAGCGCCAGAGCTTCGTGTTGGTCATGTGTAACATAGATGGTTGAAGTCTGGAGGCGCTCATGCAATGCCTTGATTTCATAACGCATTTCCACACGCAGCTTTGCATCAAGGTTTGAAAGGGGTTCGTCGAAAAGCAGGAGTCTTGGTTCCAAAACAATACATCTGGCGATTGCCACCCTCTGCTGCTGGCCTCCTGACATCTGTGCAGGATACTTTTCAGAATAACCTTCCAGGTGAACCAGGCCAAGCGCTTTATCAACACGTTCCTTGATCAGCTTCTTGTCAAGCCTTTTAAGCTCAAGGCCGAAAGCTACATTTTTATATACATTCAAATGCGGGAAAAGGGCATAATTCTGGAAAACCATACCGAAGCCTCTTTTTTCAGGAGGGACATTTACATTGATTGAATCATCAATGCACTCATCATCTATGAGGATTTCTCCGCTGGTGATGGGTATAAGGCCTGAAATGCAGTTTAACGCTGTACTTTTCCCACAGCCCGATGGACCGAGAAATGTAACAAATTCGCCTCTTCCGACGGTGAGATTGAAATCGTTCAGAACCTTCAATTCACCGAAAGATTTATACAGATTCTTAATTGTAAGTTTATTAAATTCCTTCATAATTTACCACCGTCTATACTTTATTTTGTAATTTTACATCAATTTGTACTCAAGGGCAGGAAACACCTGCCCTTGAGCTGTAAATCAAATTTTATTTAACCTTTGCACCTACAAGCTTATCCCACATATCCATTGCTTCAACAAGCGGCTTGGATTCCAGCTGTGTAGTATTCGGGAATTCTTTTATCGCTTTTTCATATGAATCTCTCATAGCAGCCTTTACCTTATCCTGGCTTGCCTTCGGTGCCATTGTTATCGGCACGTCCTTTATTGCAGGACCCGGATAGAAATATCCGTTATCATAGGTTACTGCCTGCTGTTCAGGAGTCATAAGCCAGGCCATAAGAGCCAGTGTTGCATTTTTCCTGTCGTTGTCCAGACCCTTCGGCATAGTCATATAGTGCGCATCTGTGAGCCAGGTAGTCTTGTCGAGGAAGAATGCCTGGTAGTTTGCAGGAATTGTAGCAAGTATTCTCTGGTTCATATCCCAACCAAGGTGGCTTGCTATCATCCAGCGTGTGCCTTCGCCCAATTCCTTGAAGGTTACGCCTGTGCCTGTGGGATAGTATTCAACATATTTATCGAGCTCTTTTAGGAATGCCCATGTCTTATCCCATGTTTTCGGGTCTTTCGGGTCTTTGTCTCCGAGGATGTAGGGAAGTCCCTGGAGGAATGCTCTGCCAGGGCCGGAGTTTGCAGGCCTTGCATAAAGGAACTTGTTTGGATTTGCCTTTGCCCATGCAAGCAGCTGGTCGGGAGTCTTGGGTACCTCTTTTACCTTGTCGGGGTTATAGGAGAACATTGGTCCACCAGGACAGTAGGTTACCGTGATGCCATATCCCTTTGCTATATCAAAGGCTTTCTTCGCACCGTCCAGGTAATTTTCTTCAAGCTTGGGGAACTTGTCCTTGAACTCGGGATAGAGTTTTTCCCAGATATTCTGTTCCATTCCTGAGGACAGGGCATCGTAACCGGTCAGAACCATAGTCGTTTCAACGTTGTTGGCTGACTGCTGTGCCTTGATTTTTGCAGGAGCTTCAGGTGCTGTGGCTTTGATGATTTCAATGTCGGTTATAAATTTGGAATTTGCCGCCTTGAACGCTTCTATAGCGGGTTTGGTGAGCTGATCATTACCAGCAACATCGATAATGCTCAACTTAACAGGTTTGGATAATGCTAATCCGCCTGCCGGTGCCGTACTTTGAGGCGCCGTGCTCTGAGGTGCCGGTGGTTGCTGCTTCTGGGCGCAGCCTGCAAAAATACTTGCTGCCATGGCAACCGCAAGGGTAAAGCTTACTACCTTTAACTTCTTCACTCTAAATTCCTCCTTTTATTAGATAACTGATTACTGCTACAATATTATATTAGTATTTGGAAAAACAAACTTCTCTATACAAAATTGCAAATAGTAGCATAAAATTGTATATATGAAAAAATAAAAAAAGTGCCGGCCATGACCAGCACTTTTTTGTTATTTATAGCACATTTTTAAATTCAGTAGGTGTCTGACCGCATACCTTCTTAAACACGCGTGTAAAATAGTTGGGGTCTTTGTAGCCTACCATATAGCACACATCCTTGACACTGTTCATGGGATTGAACAGAAGTTCTTTGGCTTTCCTGATTCTTATGGTTGTCAGATAATCAATGAAGTTTTCTCCTGTTTCCTGTTTGAAAAGCTTACTTAAGTAAAATGGGCTGATTTTAACTACTTCTGCAACTTCCTCCAGCGAGATTTCATTGCTGTAATTCTTTTCAATATAATTCATTACAATCGAAAGGAGTGAGTTTATTCTGCTCGTTTTGACCGTACTGATTTCCTGCAGTGTTTCTATAAGGTATTTTTTTGCATAAGCCCTTGCTTCCCTGACCGAGTCGAGAACTAGCATCGTTTTTCTTAAGCTTTCGGTATCCGCATTGAATTCGGAAGGATTTACGCTGATTGCCAGTTGCCTGACAAGTACCAGCAGCAGCTCGTATATTTTCTGCTTCAGCTCTTCTATTGTGCCTGTATTGACGGCGATCCAGTCTATAAGCTCGTCCAGAAGGAGAGATGAGTTTTTTTCATCCAATTGCATCATGCTTTCGCAAAGCTGCTTCTCCTTGTTGATGGGGTATTCTGTTTTTGAGCTTCCTTTACTGATATCACCATAACTTGTGATTGTGCCCGGAGTAATATCGTATTTCAGAGCCAGTTTTGCCTGGAGGAAGGAGTTGTAAATATCCAGGATCAAATGGCATACATTGCCTATACCTGCATTCAGGTTAACCTGTATTTCCTCCCGTACTTCCTTTCTGATTTCCGAAAGGAGCCTGATACCCAGCAGTCTGGATTCATATTCATCCATATGCTGTTCCAAAAACAGCAGCAGGTATATCTCCTGCCCGATTGAACCTGTAAAGCAATCAAAGCCTTTCAAACGGAGCTTGCTTTTGAGTTTTTCTATGACTCTCCTTTTTATGACCGCCTTTTGCACTTCTCCAGTTATTTCAAAGCGGTATCCGTCATTGAAAATCGAAAGTACACAGCAAATATATGATTCACAATTGATGTTAAGTATATCAAAGTAATTCTTAATAACTCTTTCTTCGGTTTCCCCGGAAGCCATGAGAGCAAGCAGTTCCGATTCAAGGTACTGGGTTATCTGCTTTAGCTTGCTGTCGGTTTCCTCCTCTTTTTTCTTTTTAGCCCTGCTTTCTTCAATCAGGCATATTACTTTTTCCAGAGTTGAAATAATCTTCTCCGGAGGGGCCGGCTTGGTTATATAGTCGTCGGCACCGATGGAAAGAGCATCCTTTGCATAATTAAAATAATGATAGGCGGAGATGAGTATAATCCTGCACTCCGGAAGAATGTCACGTATCCTGGCAGCCGCTTCCAGACCATTTGTACCGGGCATCTTTATATCAAGGAAAATAATATCCGGTTTGAAGCTTGCAGCCTTCTCGATTGCTTCCTTGCCATTGCATGCTTCACTAATTTCAAACATGTCGATGAAGTTTCTGCCGAGGATATATTTTACTGCATCTCTCTCTATCATTTCATCGTCTGCGATTAAAAGTCTATACATATGCAACACCTCTTATCCTTATGGTTATAACGGTACCCTTACCTTCACGGCTCTTCATGTCAAAACAATTTTCATTTTTATAATACAGAGCAAGCCGGTCTTTTACATTGTAGATACCGATACCTGTGGTCTGGCCCTTGCTGGCTTCGGAATCCTCCGGGCCGGAAAGGATCCTTTGCAGGTGCTGCTTTGGTATGCCTATGCCGTTATCTATTATTTTTATGATGGTTTCAGACATGCTTTTATAAATCTTTATCCGCACCGCACCGCCGGTTTCCTTGGGTTCAAGTCCGTGTACGATGGAGTTCTCCACCAGGGGCTGTATTATAAAGCGGGGGATAAGTATATTGCTTATATCGGTTCTCAATACAATACTGAAGCTTATCCTGTCCCCGAATCTCAGCTTCTGTATGGAGACATATTCCCTGATAATATCCAGCTCCTCGTTTAAAAGCACTTCCTTGTTGACACTCCGTAAGTTGTATCTGAAAATACTCGATAGCGATTGGATGAGTCCGCTGGTCTTATTTGCATTCTCAAACATGGAAATCCTCATTATCGCATTCAGCGTATTGAAGAGGAAGTGAGGGTTTATCTGGGACTGGAGCGCAAGAAACCGGGCTTCGTTCAGCTGCTGGGATATTCTTAAGCCTTTGAGCTCTTCCTCGTGGAACTTTCTTTCCAGTTCAAACATGTTCCTGATACCTGCCGCCATCTTGTTAAAAGCATATGCCAATATGTTGATATCATCCGAGGAGTCTATTTCAAGCCTTTTTATATCAAAGTCCCCGTGTGACACCTTCATGGCAAATTGTGTCAGATGTTTTATGGGAACCGTTATGCTTCTTGAAAGCATGAGCACGAATATCAGGCTTGAGAGCATCACTCCTATAAGGCTTGCCAGATTAAACATGCGTATGGCTGCAACACGGTTGGTGAGTTGCCTGTTGTACCATTCGCCTTCGCTGAGCTTGATATTCAAAAGCTGCTTTATGTAATCACCAGTATACAGCGAAATGTTCTTTGCCCGCAGGTATTGAGTGTAATAATTCTCCTGCGAGAGTCTGTTGTCAATTATAACCTGCATTTCCCTGCTGAAGGAATCAATGGAGTTCACAATGGCTTTGCTCAGAAGGTATGTATCCAGAGTTCTCGAAGATTTGAAAACACTGTTGCTTAAACTTTCCATCTGCTGTTTATAGGCCAGATATGCATTGAGTTCACTATTATCCTTGGTGGATATATATCTTGAAATGCAATCCCTTCCTTCAATGAGCTGAATTGAAAGGTTATTGATCTGAATATACTCCTGCAGCATGCTGTTGTATTCATCCGTTGATTCATAGGCCTTGTTGTAAAAGTACAGGTTTATTATCGCAATAATGATAATGATTGTTGTCATAAAAAGTGTGAGTTTTTGCCGGATGGAAAGCTTATTGATAACATCCGGCACCTTTATTAGGTCTGTAACACGTGAAGACAAAATTTGCGAAGCTCGATGCTGAGCAAATTTTATTATAAACATAAGAACACCTCATGCTGGTAATGTAATCTGAATTTTCGTACCCTTGCTCAACTGACTGGAGATTTTGACATTACCCATTCCTTTGAAATGTGAATGCAGTTTTTCCAAAACCCAGTTTATACTGCTGAAATCATTCTGCCCCGCAGTGCTTCCATAGAGTGTATTTTCGACATCAAAGCCTACCCCGTTGTCTATGATATTTATTGAAAGGCAATCGGCTGACGCATTCAAATATAATTCGAGGCGCCATTCACCTTCCTTCGGCTCAAGTCCATGGTACAACGCATTTTCTATAAAGGCCAGTATGGAATAATGAGGCAGGTAGCCTTCTTCAAGACTGCCTTCGGACACCATCAGAAAATCAAGCTTGTTTCCGAAACGCTGTTTGAATATTCCCACCAATAAATGCACATGATCCAATTCTTCCGTTACAGTGACGACTTCATCCCTCCTGAAGTGCCTGTAATTTACAAGTTTGACTATCCGCTGCAGCATGTCCTGGGTCTTTTGGGCATTTTCACTTATTGATAATGTGTGCAGCATATTCAGGTACATGAGGAATTCCTCGGGATAATTATTTTCCAATTCCTGCAAATCCTTTCTTTTATATGATTGCAATTAAAAACTATTTTACCATATCTGAAAGCTGAAATAAATACACCGCTTATTGGGCTTAAAAGTAAAAGGGGTTGAAAATTATGGTTAAAGAGGCTATAGTAAGATATAATACACAAGGAGGTTTATCTATGATTTATGAATTGAGGATCTATCACATTCATCCTGGCAAAATGGATGCCATTCACAAAAGGTTTTCCAATGTAACAATTAATCTGTTTAAAAAGCATGGGATGAGGACAGTTGACTTTTGGGAGGATGCCCAGGGAAACAATACCATATATTATATCCTGGAGCACAAGGATATGGAAACAAGAGACAAAAGCTTCGATGCTTTCAGGAATGACCCCGAATGGATAGAGGCCAAGAGACAGTCCGAGCTTGACGGAGATATTGTAGTCAAGGTGGAGAACTTCTTCATGGCGCGTGTCCCGTATTCACCCGCCGGGAAATAAGCAAACAGGGGAAGCAGGCTTCAGTCCTCTTGCTTCCTCTTAACTTGTTCTCCATTAGTAAAATCTTTCATAAATCCCTATGTTCTGGTATAATTAAGGTATCGCAAGGTTTTTATATATTACTGATTTCATTTTATGGGGAAGGAATGCGGTGAGTAAATGGAAGGCTACAGCATGGAGGATCTTTCGCGTTATCAGCAGGTAAGAAAGCTTGCTTACAGGGAATATTCCAAGAATATCTCCAAAGGACAGACGGGATATCTGCCTTTTCTAGAGGGGCTTTTAAAGAATGTCGAAATAGTTTCCGAAGTCGATATCGGTGAAATGGAGATACCGCTGAAAAAAATAGTAGGTACTTACACATATGCGAGGAGCCTTTCCTTTGCTTCGAACTTCCTGCCTCTGTTGGGACAGGGCACGGAGTTCTGCCAGAAGTGGCTGGCCTTGTGCAATGCCCATCTGAATGAGGGAATAAGGGATCCGATCAAGGTTTATGAATACCTGAACTGGTTTTATGTAATGGAAGGCAATAAAAGAGTAAGTGTCCTTAAGTATTTCAATGCATATTCCATAAGGGGTAAAGTGACCAGGCTGATTCCCAAGAGGGATGAAAGTGATCTCAATATAAAGCTGTATTATGAGTTTCTTGAGTTCAACAAGGAAACCCGTATAAACTCCATATGGTTTTCCAAGGAAAACAGTTTTGCAAAACTTTTGGATTATCTGAAGGATTTCAAATCACAAAATCCGGAATACCAGGATAAATATCAGTATTTTGAAAATTCGGTATACAGGGTTTTCAGAAAGGCGTACCTTGAAATCGGGGGCGGAGAACTTCCCATAACAACCGGAGATGCTTTTCTTGAGTACATAAAGGTCTACGGGATACCGGATGAATTTGAGGAAAATACTTTAAAGTCAAGGTTGAAGCTTTTCAAGTCGGAGCTGGAGTACATTTCGAGGCCGGATACTGTTGAAGTCCAGCTGGAACCCACAGCTGAAAAGGAAAGCGGATTGATTTCCACGCTGACCACCTTTGTGAAACCCAGAAAGAAGATTAAAGTTGCTTTTGCATATGCAAAAACAACCCAGAAGTCCAACTGGACAAATGCTCATGAATTGGGAAGACAGCATGTGGGGAGAACCATGGGAGAACAGGTGATAACAACCTTTATCGATAATGTGCCGGAGAACAAGAAGGCGTATGAATTTCTCAAGCGTTTGGCGGACGATGGAAACGATATAATATTTGCAACCAGTCCGGCATTTATCAGTGCAACCTTGAAAGCGGCACTCGAATACAAGCATGTCAGGTTCTTGAATTGCAGTGAAACCAGCTCTTTCAAACATGTTAACACCTATTACGGCAGAATATATGAACCGAGATTTCTTGCCGGAATAATAGCAGGATCCATGACACAAACCGACATCCTCGGATATGTGGGAACCTACCCCATCCCGGGTGTTATAAGCGGAATAAATTCTTTCGCGCTCGGTGCGAAGCTGGTAAACCCACGTGTTATAGTAAAGGTTGCATGGAGCAATCAATGGGCTTCGGGCAAGAAAGACAGGGATATAAGCATGAAGCTTGTTCAGGATGGGGCTGATATCGTATCTCACCACAACACACTTGCAAACCGCAACCTGTTCAAGGAGTTCGGCCTGTACTCCGTGATCTGCAACGCAGAAAGAAAGAACTGCACTCCAAAACAGTATATTG
>CALMWN010000382.1 GCA_937873555.1 uncultured Clostridia bacterium | reverse complement strand
AGTTGGAAGGTTATGGGCACGATAGAGCGTTTTGAGGAAATCGAGGCCTGGCAGTCCCAGGATTCCATCTCATCCTTCAAAGGTGAACTGATAAAGGCAAAGGTTGCTTCAGAAAACTCGTTTACTGAAATATGGAGCAGCACCAAAGAGCTGATAACAAAGATTTGCAGACTTGCTACCGATGACAGCGTTTCTCCCAGAATGAATCTTGTCAGCAACCCGAATGCAATAGGCAACCTCATGTTCTCCAATCAAAAGGTTGAAAAAATGGAAGACAGGGAATGTGAGGTTTTGATACCCAGGGAAGAAAACCCAAGGCTGCAGCAGATTGGAAAGAAAATAAGGGTAGGTATTCAGGACGGAGTTCCTGTTTCAAAGAACAAGGTTTACCAGCTCAGGGACGGAATATTCGAAGCCCTGCTGGACAAATTCTATACCGATCCTACACTGATAGCCTATGGAGAGGAAAACAGGGACTGGGGCGGTGCTTTTGCCGTATACAGAGGGTTGACAGAGGCTCTTCCATATCACAGATTGTTCAACTCCCCCATTTCAGAAGGTGCAATCGTTGGCTCTGCGGTTGGGTACGCATTGACAGGCGGCAGGGTTGTCGTGGAGCTTATGTATTGTGATTTCCTTGGCCGGGCAGGGGATGAAGTGTTCAACCAGCTTTCCAAGTGGCAGGCAATGAGCGCGGGAGTATTAAAAATGCCTGTAGTCGTCAGGGTGTCGGTAGGCTCCAAATACGGAGCCCAGCATTCACAGGACTGGACGTCACTGGTAGCCCACATACCCGGACTTAAGGTAGTATTCCCGGCAACCCCTTACGATGCAAAAGGCCTTATGAACAGCGCTCTTATGGGTACTGACCCGGTTATATTCTTTGAGAGCCAGAGGATTTACGATATAGGTGAAATGTTCCATCTTGAAGGTGTGCCTGAGGGTTACTACGAAGTTCCCATAGGCGAACCCGATATCAAAAAGTCAGGAAAGGATATCACCATACTCACAGTCGGTGCTACACTATATAGAGCTCTTGATGCGGCTAAAACCCTTGAAGAGAAATACGGACTTTCTGTAGAAATAATAGATGCGCGAAGCATTGTGCCGTTCAACTATGAAAAGGTGATTGAGTCAGTAAAGAAAACGGGCAGGATACTCCTGACCAGTGACGCCTGTGAGCGTGGTTCCCACTTGAAGGACATGGCCCAGACCGTCAGTGAGCTGGCTTTTGATTACCTGGATGCTCCACCGGTGGTTGTAGGAGCAAAAAACTGGATCACACCCGCACATGAGCTGGAACAATATTTCTTCCCTCAGCCGGAATGGATAATAGATGCTATCCACGAAAAAATACTTCCTTTAAAGGGTCATGTGGTTAAGAGCAACTTCACACCCAACGAGCAGTTGAGAGTTAACAAGTTCGGTGTGTAAAATATCAAACAGGGCTGCAGCAAAACTAAAATAAATTATAGTTTTGCTGCAGCCCTGTTACATTACCGTTCCATGTCATCATATAATGATATCGCTGCCGTTGGAATTAATCTCCATTTTCCCTCTCAAATATTCTCACATTCAACGCTAGCCATTATAAAAGGGCCGACACCCTTGTAGTCATTTGTCACTACAGGCTCATTAACATAGTATTCATATGATCCGTCGCGGTATGGATTTCCACCCAGGCCCGCAACCTTGCATATGCCGTTTATATTGACCAGGCCCTGCTGATCAATCACAACATACTTCATGACAATTCCTTCATAAGCCTTCATCGCAGCCTTCTTAAAACTGCTGTCCGCATATCCGCATCTTGCCGCCTTTGCCAAAGCATATACAAACATACTGGTGGCTGATGTCTCAAGATAATTGCCTGCACTGTTTCCTTTATCGACAAGCTGGTACCACATGCCTGTTTCCTTGTCCTGATACTTTAATAGTGCCTCTGCCATAGTATTGAAAATTTTCAGTATCTTATCCCGTGAATAGTGTCCTTCAGGCATGAAATCCAGAACATCCACTATAGCCATTGCATACCAGCCCATTGCTCTGCCCCAGAAGTTTGGAGAGTAGCCTGTGTCCGGATTCGACCATTTCTGACTTCTGCTTTCATCCCAGCCGTGGTAAAGCAGTCCTGTACCCTTATCTCTCATATGCCTGTCAGCAAGTATTATCTGATTTGCTATGTCATCAAAATCTTCGATTCTGCCGAATTTCTTCGTAAATTCTGCATAAAACGGGGAAGCCATATAAATACCGTCAAGCCACATCTGATGGGGGTATATATTCTTATGCCAAAATCCCCCTTCATTTGTCCGGGGATGTGCAGCAAGCTGCTGCATTAAGGTGTCCATGGCTTTCCTGTATCTGGCATCACCTGTTTTTTCAAATAAGGCAAAAAGCACTTTTCCGAAATTTATATGATCAATATTGTATTCTGCCGGCTTATAAGTGTTTATAACTCCGTTTGGTTCAACAAACTTATCGGTGCTGGTCCTTATAAAATCAAAATACCTTTCTTCCCCGGTTGCCTGCCAGACCTTTTCCAGAGCTTTCAATACCAGGCCATGCTCATAACACCATTTTTTTGTGTATGGAGATTCTGTGGCCATTACCGTTTCTGCCGTTTTAACAGATAATCTATCCTTATTATTCAAATAATTCCACCCCATTCTTAAAGTATCGCAGTTTCAGAAATCCACCCTCAACCTTTTACCGCTCCAACCATAACGCCTTTTACAAAGTATTTCTGAAGGAATGGATACAGGCAAAGAATCGGAAGGGTAGCTACAACAATAACAGCATACTTGATAGTCTCACTTATCATTTCCTTGTCATCGGCAGAAGATCCCGTTGTCATGGAATTAGTATCATTCTGAATGATGATTTCCCTCAATATCAACTGAAGCGGAAACAGCGTCCTTTTACGCAGGTAGATCATCGCATTGAACCAGGAATTCCAGTGGGCAACCCCATAGTACAATACAAGAACCATTAATGTTGGGAGAGCCAGAGGAACCATGATTCTGAAAAGTATCACAAACTGATTCGCACCATCAAGCTTTGCGGATTCCTCCATACTGTCCGGAACTGCCGCAAATGCGGTTCGCATTATGATCATATTGAAAGTGTTTATGGCTCCGGGAACTATCAGAGCCAGCAGAGTATTGTCCAGGTGAAGTGCCTTTACAAGCAAATATGAGGGTATGAGTCCGCCATGGAAGTACATTGTAAAGATAATCATCAATGTTATCACTTTGTTGAGCATTACATTCTTCCTGGAAAGAAAATATGCTCCCAATATGGTCATGAATATATTCAAAGCAACACCGCCTACCACAATAATAATGGTATTGCCGTAGCCGCTAATTATATTCGGATTTTTGAATACTGCTCTAAATGATGCCAGACTGAATCCAATTGGTCCATACAGCAAGCCCTCATGCATCATAAAATCATTCGGCTTGCTAAGTGACGCGAAAAGTATATAAAGCATTGGATAAAGTGTAAGCATCATAGCGAAAAGCATGAAAAGAATATTGAAATAATTGAATATTCTTTCTCCATAGCTTTGTTTAATCTCCATAATTACCTCTTCCACCTTTCAGTATACTAGTGACGTTATGTTAAAAAAGACTGGTCTCACTTGTTTTTCTGCTAATCCAGTTAGAAGTCATGACCAGGGCAAAGTTTATTACCGAATTGAACAGACCTACAGCAGCACTGAAACTCCAGCTGAATTCCTGGATACCTTTTCGGTATACAAAGGAAGAGATTACATCCGCTTTTTCATAAGTAGCGGGATTGTAAAGGAGTATGATTTTCTCAAAACCTACATTTAACATACTGCCCATTCTTAGTATGAATAGAATTATTATTGTCGGGACCAGACAGGGTATGGTAATATACAGTGTCTGCTTCCATCTTCCTGCTCCGTCTATCCTGGCAGCTTCATACAATTCCTGGTCAATTCCCGTGAGAGCCGCCAGGTATATAATTGATCCCCATCCTACTTCCTGCCATATGCCGGAAGTTACATAAATGGGCACAAATTTGTTCGGATCATTCAACATGGTTTCCTTTGCCATGCCAAAAAATGAAAGAAAAGTTGTAACAACACCGGTATCTTTTGTAAACTGTACTATCATGCCGCAAATAACAACCATTGAAACAAAGTGAGGCATATAGGTAATAGTTTGTACAGTACGGGAAAAATATTTGCTTCTTAATTCATTTATCATCAATGCAAGAATTATTGGTGCAGGGAACCCGAAAACCAGAGATGTAACGCTTATTGTCAAAGTGTTCCTGATAAGTCTCCAAAAATAATAGCTTTGGAAAAAGTCCTGGAAATGTTTGAAGCCTACCCAAGGGCTTCCCAAGACTCCCTTCGCCGGAGCATAGGTTTTAAAAGCGATCACGGCCCCATATATGGGCCCATAATGGAATATGATGTAAAATGCAATTACCGGTATGACCATCAAATACAATTCCTTGTTTCGTTTAAGGTCGGCAGCCAGTCTTTGTCCAAATGTAAGGTCTTTTACCGGTACATTCTGCTTAACTGTACTCAATTCCACAAATTGTCATCCCCCTTCATAAAATTCACAATTGAAAAATAGAATTTAGATTCCGGATATAAGTCAACTTTTTAAATATTTTATCATAATCAAGTGAACTTTGTGAGACATTATATCCCAAAAATCTATTTGATGGCCTTTGCACCAATTTGATTGTTGTACGGCAAAGGCCATCAAATCATAAATGATCTGCAATAATGGAATTATCTCTTGTTAAGCCTGTCAAGCTCTGCCTGCCTGATCTGGATCGCTTTGTCTATATTCATCTTCTTTAGCTGATCCTGGAACTTATCAAAATTGCTTATAGGTTCTGTACCCATAATCATCTTATACTGCATTTCCTGTACATAAGTCATGATATCGTTCATGATTTTTGCAAAATCTGAGCTTTCTGCATCAGTTGGAGTTATAAGCGGAATGAGATTGTTGACCTTGTCATGGTCAGCCCATGCCTTTAAAGCATCCTTCTGCTGCTGCAGTTCATAATACTGCTGAATATATCCCTTATCCTGGAGGAATGGTCCGCTGGTATTTCCTCTTGCATATTTAGTCATAGCCTGGGCCACAGTAAGTTTGTCAGGATTCTTCATAACGGTATCCGAGTATGTCGGAACACCGTTTACCATTTTGTAGCTTGTGCCTTCAATACCGTAATTATAAAGCAGATGGCCTTCTGGAGAATAACCGTAGTCAAGCAGTCTTGCAGCTGCTTCAACATTTTTACATTTTGTGGTTATGGCAACCTGGGTATTCCTGTCGAGTTCGTTTGTTCCCTGGCCGAATTTGCTTCTGTCACCCTTCTTCTGTACAGGATATTTCACACCAATCGGGTT
>CALMWN010000381.1 GCA_937873555.1 uncultured Clostridia bacterium | reverse complement strand
GATTTCTGCCTGTCTCGTGGGCTCGGAGATGTGTATAAGAGACAGATACAGAAGAGCTTTTCGGTGAAGGACATGTGTTCAGAGCAGGGACAATTGCCTCGGTGGCGGATAAAACAGCCTATGGTTTCGTTAAAAACTACCTGGATGAAAGAAACATAGTTGTTACCAACGCGGAAATCAACAGGCTTGTTAAGGGTTGTACAGGCATCAAGAGGACCACCGGCCAGCACCCCGGGGGTATAATGATAGTGCCGCAGGACAAGGAAATATTCGACTTTTCCCCGATACAAAGACCCGCTGATGATACTGAGTCGGAGATAACAACAACTCATTTTGACTACCATTTTCTCCATGGCAGTATTT
This sequence comes from uncultured Clostridia bacterium, assembly GCA_937873555.1. Taxonomy (GTDB): domain Bacteria; phylum Bacillota; class Clostridia; order Acetivibrionales; family CALMWN01; genus CALMWN01. The sequence goes on along the minus strand of CALMWN010000381.1, from coordinate 1,787 downwards.
TGAAGCTCGACATACTGGGACATGATGACCCGACCGTCATAAGGATGCTGGAGGATTTAACAGGAGTGAATGCCCGTAAGATTCCGATAGGAGAGAAAAAGACCATGGGCATATTCAACAATACTGAACCATTGGGAATAAAACCCCGGGATATAAACAGTGATGTAGGCACCTTTGCGATACCGGAATTCGGTACAAAGTTTGTAAGGCAAATGCTTGTGGATACAAAGCCCACAACATTTTCCGAACTCATCAGGATATCCGGACTGTCTCATGGCACAGACGTGTGGCTTAACAATGCCCAGGAGCTGATCCGTCAGGGCACTGCCACTCTGTCGGAGGCAATATGCTGCAGGGACGATATCATGACCTATCTGATATACAGGGGATTGCCTCCAAAAACAGCCTTCAAGATAATGGAGGATGTGAGAAAGGGAAAGGGACTGAAAGAGGAATATGAGCAGGAAATGAAGGATAATAAAGTACCGGAATGGTATATCCAGTCCTGCAAAAAGATAAAGTACATGTTCCCGAAGGCCCATGCCGCGGCATATGTAATGATGGCATTCAGGATTGCATGGTTCAAGGTTTATTACCCTGAAGCCTTCTACGTCACTTACTTCACGGTAAGAGCGGATGAATTTGACGCAAACCTTATGACCCACGGCCAGGACCGGGTGAGGAACAAGGTAAAGGAACTGGAGCAAAAGGGAAATAATATGACCCAAAAGGAAAAAAATGTACTTACAATACTTGAGGTTACAAATGAAATGTATGCAAGGGGTATAAAATTCCTTCCTGTAGACCTTTATAAATCAGATGCCGTAAAGTTTCAGATCACTCCCGAGGGTATAAGGCCTCCTCTTAACGCATTGCAGGGTTTGGGAAGTACAGCTGCCCAGAACATAGTCGAGGCCAGGAATAACGGAGAGTTTTTGTCCCAGGATGAATTAAGGCTGAGGGCCAAGATCAGTAAGGCGGTCATAGAGATACTCCAGCAGCAGGGGTGTCTGGAGGGAATGGCAGAAAGCAACCAGTTGAGTTTGTTTTAATAAAAAATGTATTAAATTTAATAAATTGTTGATAAATACACACAATAATGATATAATGCTACTGGACTTAGTGTATATAGTTTTGATCAGGTAAAAAGAGTGGGTCGACCCCACTCTTTCGTATTATTTGGTCTGCAACATGTGGTGACAGTATTTGTGACGGCTCCACGCAGGGCAAATATTGTTCTTGGTACAGTATCAGGTATGGAATTAAGGCTTTTACCTTGCAGGAGTGTACGGAGGTAACCATGGCAAAAAGGAAGATTGAAGATGTAGTATATGAGATTGCATTGCCGATAGCAGCGAGGCATTCCTTTGAACTTGTTGACGTAGAGTACGTGAAGGAAGGGGCGAACTGGTATCTTAGGGTTTACATCGATAAACCGGGCGGAATCATGATCGATGATTGTCAGGCAGTAAGTGAAGAGTTAAGTGACAGGATAGATGAGCTTGATCCCATAGAAAGCAGTTATTTTCTTGAGGTATCCTCTCCGGGACTGGAAAGGCCTCTGAAGAAGGATAAGGATTTTGAAAAATTCAAGGGTAACCTTGTAGAAGTGAAGGTTTTTCAACCTATAGACGGCAAAAAGGTTTTTGAGGGTGAACTTGTAGGATTGGTAGACAACAGGATTTCCATCAACCAGGATGGTAAAAATATTCTGGAGTTTGACAGGGATAAGGTTGCGTCAGTAAAGCGGGTTATAAGGTTTTGATTTGCAGCGGCCGCAGATTGCC
>CALMWN010000380.1 GCA_937873555.1 uncultured Clostridia bacterium | reverse complement strand
AGCATAAGTGTTCCACAAGGTACCCATGAACTTCCTCTGTGCTTCACTGACCGCCTCTTCATAAAATCTGCTGGGCAGCCACGGCGCACTTCCCGTATAGAAGTACCAGCGTACGGCATCTGCTCCCTGTTTGTCCAGGACAGTCCACGGATCAACCACATTTCCCTTGTGTTTGCTCATTTTCTGGCCGTCCTTGTCCTGTACCAGACCCAGGACTATACAGTTTTTATAGGCAGGCCTGTCAAAAACCAGCGAAGATATGGCATGCAGGGTATAGAACCACCCTCTGGTCTGGTCGAGCGCCTCACTGATAAAATCTGCAGGGAAATTGTCATCAAATATCTCCTTGTTTTCAAAAGGGTAATGCCATTGAGCAAATGGCATGGCTCCGGAATCGAACCAGCAGTCTATAACCTCCGCCACTCTCTTCATCCTGCCAGTCCCGCATTTCTGGCATTTCAGAAAAACATTATCGATATAAGGCTTGTGAAGCTCTATATCATCGGGAACATCATCAGACATTTCCTTAAGTTCCGCTATACTGCCTATCATATGCTTGTGGCCGCATTTGCATTCCCATATGGGCAGTGGAGTACCCCAGTATCTTTCACGGCTCAAGCCCCAGTCAACGTTGTTTTCAAGGAAATTTCCGAACCGTCCGTCCTTTATGCTGTCAGGGTACCAGTTTATCTTCCGGTTGTTTTCCATTAGCCTGTCTTTTATTTCCGTGGTTTTTATAAACCACGTATCCCTGGCATAATAAAGGAGTGGAGTGTCGCATCTCCAGCAGAACGGATAGGAATGCTCGTAATCCAACATCTTATACACAAGATTGCGGCTGTCAAGGTGCTTTATTATCTGTGGATCTGCATCCTTGACGAAAACGCCCTTCCATAAATATGCCTCTTCAACAAATTTGCCCTGCTCATTCACCATTTGCACAAATGGCAGGTCATACACCCTTCCTACCTTTGCGTCATCTTCACCGAAAGCAGGCGCCGTATGGACTATACCGGTACCATCGGTCAAAGTTACAAAATTGTCGGCTACTACATAATACGCTTTCTTGTCCGGCACGACAAAATCGAATAGGGGTTCGTACTCTGTTCCAACGAGTTCTTTACCCTGCATTTTTCCCAGGACGGTAAATTCTTCCTTCAATACGGTCGGAGCAAGAGCTTCAGCCAATATATACGTTTCTTCTCCGCATTTTGCCTTGATATAGGTCTCATCCGGGTTTACAGTCAAAGCGACATTGGACGGCAGTGTCCATGGTGTTGTAGTCCATGCCATGAGGTAAACCTGCTTCTCGCCTTTAACCAGGAATTTCACATATATTGACGCTTCCTTTACATCCTTATAGCCCTGTGCTACTTCGTGGCTGGACAATGCTGTTCCGCAGCGCGGACAGTACGGTACTATCTTGTGTCCCTTGTAAAGGAGCTCCTTATCCCAGATTTGCTTGAGAGCCCACCATACCGACTCTATATAGGTATTGTGGTAAGTGACATACGGATTTTCCATGTCTGCCCAGAAGCCTACCCTGTCACTCATTCTTTTCCATTCCTTTTCATATGTCCACACACTCTGCTTGCACTTTTTGATAAAGGGCTCCACACCATACTTCTCTATTTCAGGCTTACCGTTTATTCCAAGCTGCTTTTCAACCTCCAGCTCAACAGGTAGTCCGTGAGTATCCCAACCAGCCTTTCTGAATACCTTGTAGCCCTTCATTGTCTTGTATCTTGGTATGATATCCTTTATGACACGGGTCAGGATATGCCCTATGTGAGGCTTTCCGTTAGCTGTCGGGGGCCCGTCATAAAAAGTAAATGTGGGTCCTCCCTCTCTTGCTTTGATGCTCTTTGCAAAAATCTTGTTTTCTTTCCAGAAATTCAGTATCTCCTGTTCCCTATCCACAAAATTCAGATTGGTTGACACTTTTTCGTACATACTGCTACCTCCATTGACATATATTTCATCATAATCTATTCCCCTTCTCAATCACTTTGGAGAAGGGGCTGGGTATGAGGACTGAAA
>CALMWN010000379.1 GCA_937873555.1 uncultured Clostridia bacterium | reverse complement strand
GATTACCGTTAACTTTTATCAAGAATTTTTTCATGTCCAGTCCTCCTGTTAATTATAATTATGAAGGTTTATTCAACATTAGTTTTCTTAATATTATTGATATCAAACTTTAAATCTAAACATTTTACACCCAACTGCACCCGTATGTTCAGTTTTACAGAGGTATGTTTCCATGCTTCCTGGCTGGTCTGTTTTCCCTTTTGCTTGCGAGCATTTCCAGGGCATTGATCAATCTCCCCCTGGTTTCAGCCGGCTCGATGACATCGTCAAAATAACCTCTCGCAGCGCCAATGTATGGATTGGAAAACTTTTCCCTGTATTCTTCGATTTTCTTCCTTCTCTCTTCCGAAGGATCGGAAGAAGAAGAGATTTCCTTCCTGAATATGATATTGGCAGCGCCTTCAGGCCCCATGACAGCTACTTCTGCAGTCGGCCATGCATAAACAATATCTGCTCCCAGATGTTTGCTGTTCATTGCTATATAAGCGCCTCCGATAGCTTTTCTTACAATTACGTTTATCTTTGGAACAGTAGCTTCTGCAAAAGCGTATAAAAGCTTTGCACCATGTCTTATGATACCGCTGTGTTCCTGTCCTACGCCCGGAAGGTATCCGGGAACGTCTGTAAATGTGATCAAAGGTATATTGAAAGCGTCACAGAAACGGACAAACCTTGCAGCCTTGTCTGCAGAATTTACATCAAGTACTCCGGCAGCCACTTTTGGTTGATTTGCAACTATACCCACGGTCTTTCCGTTCATTCTTCCAAAGCCTATAATTATATTTTTTGCGAAATGCTCCTGGATTTCATAAAAATCGCCGTTGTCCACTACTTTTTCTATGACCTCAAGCATGTCATAGGGCTTGTTGGTACCATCCGGTATAATTCCGTTCAGTTCTTCGCAAATCCTGTTCAAGCTGTCCTGTGTTGCATATGCGGTGGTGTCCGAAAGATTGTTATCCGGCAGAAAGCTGATAAGTCTCCTTATACCGTCGATGCATTCCTGTTCGCTTGAATATTTGAAATGAGCAACACCGCTTTGAGAATTGTGCACATCCGCTCCGCCAAGCGTCTCTGAAGTAACGTCCTCACCCGTAACAGCCTTTATTACATCAGGCCCTGTAATACACATGTAGCTGGTTTTCTCAACCATGAAAATGAAATCGGTTATACCCGGAGAATACACAGCTCCTCCTGCACAAGGGCCCATTATTACCGATATCTGCGGAATGACACCCGATGCAATCGTGTTTCGGTAGAAGATGTCCCCGTAACCGCTTAATGCATCTATACCCTCCTGTATTCTCGCTCCGCCCGAGTCATTTATGCTGATGAAGGGTGCGCCCATCTTCAATGCCATATCCATAACCTTGGTGATTTTCCTGGCATGCATCTCCCCGAGTGAACCTCCAATGAAGGTAAAATCCTGGGCGGAGGCATATACAAGCCTGCCGTCGACCGTACCGTAGCCGGTAACAACTCCATCACCCGGTGACTTTTTCTTCTGCATGTCAAAATCAATGGCCCTTGTTTCAACAAATGCATCGATTTCAACAAAGCTTTTTTCATCAAACAGCATTAAAAGCCTTTCCCTGGCAGTAGATTTCCCTGATTGGTGCTGCTTTGCTATGCTGTCCGGTCCGCCGCCCTGTTCGATTTTTTCTTTTCTTGTTTTGAGTTGGTTTAATTTATCCGCTGTCGACATATGCATTCCACCTCATATTAATATTTTTCATCGGGTTTTCATTGAAACACCTTTATTATATGGTATTATTACCAGGTGCTAATTATGTTTAATTATATATTATAATTCTTATTATTGCAATAATTTCCTTAAAACTTGCTTCCTTTACACCTTTCTATACAGACCAGTATCGGAGGACAGCTGACCTGGTTTATGAATTCCGTCTTCATTACCGTGTATTTTCTGCAGTCAATGGATTTTATGAACTCCATTACGGCTTCCTTTTCTTCAAAGCCGCTGTCCCCCCCATAGTATACGACAATTGTAACCATTCCGTTTACGGTCAAAAGTTCCATTGCTTCATTTATGGCTTTAATGGTTGATTCCGCCCTTGTACCGATGCTGTGGTCACCACCAGGCAGATAACCCAGGTTGAACATTACCGCCCTGACTCTTTCATACACATAAAGGTTCATGTTCTGATGTCCGTCATTGATCAATTTCACTCTTTCTGAAAGGCCCTGCGCATCAAGCTTCTGTCTCGTCCGTTCTATAGCCTGAGACTGTATATCAAAGGAATAGACCCTTCCGGAATCTCCGACCAGATGTGCAAGGAAAACAGTATCGTTACCGTTGCCTGCAGTTGCATCTATCACGGTGTCTCCTTCCGCTACAAGCTTTTCAATTATGTCATGTGACTGTCCAAGGGAATTTTTCAAGATATCCATCGTCACTCGCACCCGTCGCAGGTCATGATTGCCTTATACATTTCCGGCCTCCTGTCCCTGAATATTCCCCAGGAAGTCCTGTGCGCGTCAATTCTGTCAAGATCGAATTCAGCGGTCAGGACGGCTTCTGAGCAGCAGTCCGCCTCGGCTATCTTTTCTCCCAGGTGGTTTGTTATGAAAGAGGACCCGTAAAAGTCAATTTTTGAATCCTTGATAACCTCTGTTCCGATTCTGTTGGAAGCAACCACCGGTATTATGTTGGAAGCGGCATGCCCCTGCATGCAAAGCTGCCAGTGCGCCCTGGAGTCCACTTCCTCCTCGGCCGGCTCCGATCCTATGGCCGTCGGGTAAAAAAGGATCTCGGCACCCATCAACGTCAGGCAGCGGGCTGTTTCAGGGTACCATTGGTCCCAGCATATCCCCACACCTATTTTTGCATATTTTGTATCCCAAACCTTAAACCCCGTATCCCCGGGATTGAAATAAAACTTTTCCTCATAACCCGGGCCGTCTGGAATATGTGTCTTCCTGTATATGCCCAGCACTTCCCCGTCGGCATCTATTACAGCAACAGAATTGTATCTGGCGTTGTTCTTCCTTTCGTAAAAGCTGATGGGCAGTACCACCTTCAGTTCGGCTGCAATGGCCCTGAAATGGTTCACAGCTCTGTTGTTCTCCATGGGAACCGAATATTTGTAAAACTCCATTTCTTCCTTCTGGCAGAAATATGGGGTTTCAAAAAGTTCCTGGAGCAAAATTATCCTGGCATCTTTTGATGCTGCTTTCCTCACAAGCTGCTCAGCCTTCCTGATATTTTCTTCAATGTTCCAACCGCAGCTCATCTGTGTGGCTGCTACAACCACCTTACCCATTTTTCACCCTTCCAATCCCTTCTGTCCTGTTCATTCAACGCGAAATCTTCCCGGGTACCGACGGCATTTGCTGCGTAAGGCAATGCACATTCCCTCCGCCCCTTACTAAAGGCAGGCTGTTTACCGTAGCAATCCGCCTGTCCGGGAATGTCTTTTTAAGTATGCTTTCCGCATTTTTGTCGGTTGAAGCATGCCTGCCACCGAAAGCCGGAAGGATTATCCCTCCGTTGACAAAGTAGAAATTGATATAACTCAATGTCAGATATGTATCCTCGAAATATTCTGCATCAGGCTGTTCAATTTGTATTACCTCAAGCTTTCTCCCCCTGGCATCGGTTGCATTCCTCAGTAT
>CALMWN010000378.1 GCA_937873555.1 uncultured Clostridia bacterium | reverse complement strand
GATCAGGGCAGGCTTGCACCGAAGGATCCAATAACAAGAGCTGAGACAATTACGCTCCTGGAGAAGGTCATGGCGCTTGCCGGCGAAATTGAGTAAAATTGGAAAATCAATTAAAGGGGGTGTTTTTTTACACAAGAAGTTAACGTAAAATATAAAAAACGTAACCAAATCTATTTTTGGCTGTCTTTAGATAAACAGCCAGTTACAGTGTCAAGTAAGCAATATTACATGTATATACCAATCTTGATGCGGCAATAATTAAAATAAGCCGAAAAGGGGGTATGTACATGAAAAAGACTTTATGTTTTTTGTTACCGTTAACGCTTGTTGCAGTATTATTTTCATTATTCGGTACAAAAATTTACGAGCGTCCGGAATTACCGGAAATTACCCTGTTAAAATCTTTCAATAGTACCGGTGCCAGGGTTGTAAGCAGCGAAGTTTACTTCTGGGGCAGATTCAAATCAAAGGATGACAGCTTAAAAAGCATGGAACAGCTTGCAGAAGGTTTCTCAAAGGAATTGGGTATAATGAGCGGAAAATCGTTTTCCAACAGCAGTTTTGAGAATGACTTGACAAAGTGTGTTGAGATCAAGGGAATCAATGCAAGCAATGATTTGCTGCTGCTGGTGGTCCAGATGGATAAACAGCAGCCGGGCAGCAATAGCAGAATAATTTCGGTAAGTGTTACCAGGGATTTGTCAGGTGAAGGTCTGGACACTGTCAGGAAAAATGTTTTAAAGGTCTTTGAGAAGTATAGGATAAAGCCTTCAGTCAATTCCTGCATAGCAGGCAGCTATGACGGGAAGCTGGAATATGACAGGTTGAATGAAGTATGTATCAAGGTATTCAAGGAAGCGGAAGCCAGAAAGGTTGAAGGTATAAGGGAAAACAACCTGATCAGTGTTTCGGCATATACTCCCTTTATTTCGGACTCTATCAGGGTAAGCGGAAAGAAGGTAAACCTGAACCTTGCCGTAAGGTACAATTCATATGAAAACAAAACATACATATGGCTTGCAACACCTGTGATAACAACGGAGTATTGAGTTTTCTCAAGCAGCTGCAGGTCATGGGCATAATTAAAGGGGTTTAATCAGACATAACAAAAGATGAATATAGAAAATTTACGAAAGGAAGAATTCAAAAGTGTCCAAATTTATAATAACAGAAGGAACACCTTTATGCGGAAAAGTAAGAATCAGTGGGGCAAAAAATTCGGTACTTCCAATCATTGCAGCATCATTACTGGCAGATGGACAAAGTGTTATTGAAGAAATTCCTTATTTGAACGATGTAAAAATAATGTGTGATTTGTTGAAATCATTTGGAGCAGAAATTGATATATCATGTGAGCAGAATATACTGAAGGTGAATCCCGTAAATATAACCAACACAATTGCACCATATGAGCTGGTTAACAAAATGAGGGCATCCTTTCTTATAGCAGGCCCCGTACTTGCTAAGATGGGAATGGCAAGGATATCATTACCGGGTGGCTGCGCAATCGGGTCAAGGCCCGTAGACCTCCATCTGAAAGGATTCGCTGCTTTGGGTGCGGAAATCTCCCAGGAACATGGATATATTGAGATAAAAACAAATGGAAACTTGAAAGGTAACAAAGTGTATCTCGATTTCCCAAGTGTCGGAGCGACAGAGAATATTATAATGGCGGCTGTTATGGCTAAAGGCCAGACTGTGATCGAGAATGCTGCCATAGAACCTGAAATTACCGACCTTGTTACCTATCTTACCGCAATGGGAGCAGATATAAAAGGTGCCGGTACCGATACCATAAGGGTAACCGGAGTTGACAGGCTCAAAGGTGCAAGCCACACGGTGATACCTGACAGGATTGAAGCCGGTACATTTATGGTCGCGGCAGCTATCAGCGGCGGAGACGTCATAATTGAGAACGTGGTCCCGGACCATTTGAAGCCTGTAAGTGCAAAGCTCAGAGAGGCAGGGATAGAAGTTTCAGAAGAATTGTCAAGTGTCAGGGTCACGGCAGGTGAAAGCCTCAAGGCAATAGATATAAAGACGCACCCCTACCCCGGATTTCCAACCGATATGCAGGCTCAAATGACTTCCCTGATGAGCAGGGCTGAAGGAACAAGCATGGTTATAGAAACAATTTTTGAAAACAGGTTCATGCATATAAGCGAACTTAAGCGTATGGGGGCAAACATCAAGATTGAAGGGAGAAGTGCGGTTATAGAGGGAATTACAAGCCTGACAGGGGCTCAGGTAAAAGCTACGGATTTGAGAGCCGGTGCTGCATTGATACTGGCTGCACTCGGTGCAAAGGGAATCACTGAAATAACCGGCATCGAGCATATAGACAGGGGATATGTGAGGATAGATGAAAAGCTAAAAGCTCTTGGAGCCACTATTTCCAGAGTAGAAGAATAAAACAGTACATGTACAAAAAAGCGCAGGCTCAATGCCTGCGCTTTTTTGTACATGCAATTTAACAGCATAAACAAGGCAGCCATATGAATATATATTAAAAATGTAAACCTGTTTTTAAGATTTTTGAATGTGGGTGCTTTGAAATGAAGAAATTGGTCGATTATATGCTTGTGATGCTGTTGATAATTATTGTAATGCCGTTTTTGATTGTTAAGGGATGCACATTCAACAAGGGGAGCTTTCCTGACAGAGGAAAGAGGGCAGTGGATGCTGATGTCAAAGTAAAGGTATACATGGCAAAAGACAAGAAAGTAGTGGAAATGCAGCTGGAGGAATACATAAAGGGGGTAGTTGCTGCTGAGATGCCTGCCGAGTTTGAGCCGGAAGCGCTTAAAGCCCAGGCAATTGCAGCAAGGACATATGCTTACGGCAGGATAAAAAAAATTTACAGCTCCAGGGAGGATATGCATGACGGAGCTGACATCTGTACCGACCCTGCACACTGCCAGGCATGGATCAGTAAGGATGAAGCAAAGAAAAGCTGGGGGATATTATCGTCATACAAGTATTGGAGCAAGATTGAAAAAGCGGTTGACGAGACCAGAGGGGTTATAGTAGTGTATGAGAATTCCGTTATAAACCCTGTATTCCATTCAAACAGCGGAGGTAGAACGGAAAATGCCGAAGATGTCTGGGACGGGGTAAAAGTTCCGTATCTCAAAAGCGTTCAAAGCGATGGTGAAGAGAATAATCCGGAGTTTAAGGCTGAAGTGCAGATAAAGGACAAGGATTTTACCGAGCGGTTGAAAAATGAATATCCGAATTTCAGGTATGATGGAAAGGATGTTTTGAAAGATTCCAGGATACTTGCCCGAACCGGTGGGGAAAGGGTAAAATCCATCAAAATCGGGAATATTACACTAAAAGGTACAGACATCAGAAGGATATTCTCCCTGAATTCTGCGAATTTCAACCTGGAAAGGGCAGGTACGGGGGTTATAAAAATCATAACCTTCGGAAATGGACACGGAGTGGGTATGAGCCAATGGGGAGCCAATTATCTGGCAAAAAACGGAGGCACCTATGAAGAAATACTCAAATACTATTATAACTGTCTCTTATACACATCTCAGAGCCCACGAGACAGGCAGAAATCTCGTAT
>CALMWN010000377.1 GCA_937873555.1 uncultured Clostridia bacterium | reverse complement strand
TATCCTCTTCGTCGGCAGCGTCAGATGTGTATAAGAGACAGATTATCACCACACCGTTTTTATTCTGGTACAACTTTATTACTTTATAATTTACTATCGAAAATTATCCCGGAAGACATTGCTTTCCTAAATCCTAAATAATGAAGTGCTATTAGTTTGCCCCGTATCCTATAAATTAAACAGTGCTTGAATAAGCAAGAAATGAGAGTCGTTGTATGTTTTACTACCCCGTAAATGAATTAACGGCCGGATAAATACTTCTTTCCGACCGTTAATCCCATTCAGCTGAATCTTCACTTGCTACAACCATTACTGAAATCAAACCTCTTTCCTGAACTACCATGATAAAGAACAATTACTTCTGGTGGACTCATCCCTTTCGTGTTAATTTTGTTACTTAATTAACCTGTTCTTTGGACTCATCCCTTTCCTTCATAAATTTTTATATCTAAACCCTTAAGGATTGTATTATTTATTTACCACAAAAAAAGAATTCAAAACAAATTTTTTATTTTTATATTCGACATTATTTCTGTGGATACAATTTACTGCAGCAGAGTTTGCCTATAATCCGGATAAAATGCAATACCCTGTAGAAACTACAGTAGTAATACTTTTGCCAGCATTCCCCGGCAAAATCAAAATCCAATATTTATCAGCAATTGCCAATATAATCCACATTTTACTAACAACCTGTGGAGCAATCAGTATAAATTGTAAATTTATGAGAAAGGTCATGCATAATATCTTTGTCTTGATAATAAGGTGCAACAAACTCTTTGAGTGCTGCCATATCCATGTGAACCACCTCCGAAAATTCAGACAGGTATTATTTAATATATTTACCACATTGTCAATATGGAATATTTATCCACAATTTTCCACGGCTATCCCGTATGTTAAAATCGGATCGAGCCTAAATAAAATTTGCTCGGCATCGGGCTTTGCAAAATTTTGTCATCACATGCTGCAGACCTAATGTAGGGGCGGACGACTCTGTCCGCCCACTTCTGTGATAGTAATAACACTTACTATTTATGCATATCCCATGTTAATACTTTAATAAATACAAGCTGACAGAATATTTTCTACTTTGAAGATCCTCCTCTGATTCCTTAGGTAACATAAAGCCTTTACATTTTCAGCCGTTATCTCTAATACTTTTATATTCCGTTTCGTAATTTTGCTACCCTTTTGATAAATAATTGTAATTATGCAGTTTCTCTCCATGGAGGCCTTTAGTATATGATTAATCATAACTTCCTCCTACAAAGCACTTTATATGTAGAATATCACGAACATATGTTCTTGTCAATAATAAACAAAACCGCCCGTCTATACCAGGCGGTTCTCATTAATTTTGACACATTCATGTTACCGTTGAAAAACAGACATGTATTGGACACTTCTTTAAATTTCTTCAAAAAAAGACCATAGGATCAATTTGTAATCCTATGGCTTGGAATACTTCTCCCAAAAATACACAAGTAGTTGGTTTAATTACATACTACAGCGTAATTGTGTAAAAATCGTTAGTATTATGTAAACTATTTGTAAATGAAAGATTTACCATTACGCTTCAATGCTTTTACATAAGTTTTTGTTGAAGGTGTATGGTTGGTGTAAAATAACAAAGGGTTCCAAGACTTAAATCTTGAAACCCTTTATTTATTTGGCGTGCCCAAGAGGATTCGAACCTCCGGCCTGCGGTTTAGGAAACCGACGCTCTATCCTGCTGAGCTATGGGCACATAAAAAGGACGACTATTAGTATACTAGAAATTACGGTATATTTCAAGTACATTTTTCAACCTGTTTTTGCCACTATGTTTTACCTCCGGGCACTCATCAAAGCAGTAACATTTATCTTCAACAAGCCGATATATAAAACGGGAAGTTTTCTTCCGATATTGTCCCTGTTGACATATGGTGTTATTATTGACATATATGGTAAGAAACTGCCCGGGAGGGAAATCTGATGCCTGAAAATACAAATCGGAATTTATATAGACTTTTAAAGCCGGTTCTTGTTCTTCTTTTTTGCTGCGCTTTCATGCTGTCCTTCGTACAGGCCGTCCAAGCTTATCCCAATTCACTGACGCTTACAGCCGTGACAAACAATCAGATAAGATTGACCTGGACCGACCAGCAAAGCAATTCACTTGACTATTTCGTCGAAAGGCGGGTGGATACTGAAGGTTATGTCAATATTCACTCGGCAAGCTCTGGTATAAGGACATTCATTGATTCAAACATCACTTACGGCCATGTATATTACTACAGGGTAGGTGTTTTTGATCCTTCAACAAACACTACAGTATATTCAAATGAGGTATATTACAGTACCAATTCACCTACATTAACCGCACCCGATTCACTGGACCTTACGGCTTATTCAGCCACGCAGATTGATCTTCGCTGGACATACCCCATACAGACAAATTATTATACAAAAATTGAGCGGAGGACCGATGATACCGGTTGGGTAACCGTTGCAAACGCAGCAGCCGGAGTAACAAAATACAGTGATACAAACCTTACACCGGGTACGAAATATTACTACAGGATAACTGCAACTTCCGATTCACTGGTGGTATCACTGCCTTATCCCTCCGATGCCACAGGGAAATGGGTCTATACAAAGACCTCCAAGCCTGCGAGTATCAGCGCTGTTTACATCAACTCACCGTCCCAGGTGCTTCTGAACTGGTATTTCATTACAAATACCAGCACAAATAATAATACAAATAACAGTAATGACATCAGGTCTTTCACCATTGAAAGAAAATCAGGAAATGAGGATTTCAAAAGCATCGGCACTGCATCTTCAAGCACTCCCTATTGGACTGATACAACCGTAAGCCAGAATACAAGATATGTTTACAGGGTAAAGGCCTTAACCGACAATTCATCCTCGGATTATTCCGATGAGGCGGTTATTTTTACGGCTGTTTTAAACCCTCCAAGTGATCTGACTGCTGTATCAATATCCGAGCGAAAGATCAAGCTTACCTGGGTGGACAATTCCTCCAATGAAACAGGCTTCGAATTATGGAGAAGAAGCGGATCCGGTGATAGCTGGGAGAAGCTTGCCGTGGTTCTCTCCGGCATTACTTCCTACACGGATGAAAGCATAACAACCGGCGTTCAGTATTATTACAAGGTCAGAGGAGTGTTTTATGACAATATTTATTCAACCTATTCAAATGAAGCAGGCATTCAAACCGCACAGCTGAACGCTCCCAGCAATCTGCAATATTCAGTGAGCTCCCCTTCCGAAATACTTTTGACCTGGGTTGATAATTCCTCAAATGAATCGGGTTTCAAGGTAGAAAGAAAAACAGGTATCGAGGGAGATTGGACAGATGTGGCGACTTTATCCGAGAATACCACCAGTTTCAGTGACACCGGCCTGACAGAGTTTACACAGTATTATTACAGGGTCAAAGCATACAATACCACTTATTCATCCGTCTCCTACAGTAATATAACAGATGTGGTACTTGGTGTACCAAAGGCTCCGTCAGATCTGGCTTCACAAACCCTGTCCAGCAGCCGCATCAAGCTTTCCTGGACTGATAATTCCGGCAATGAACTGGGTTTTAGAATAGAAAGATCGAAATCCGGAGATTATTTTTCACAGGTTGCCCAGGTAGATGTAAATATCACTGAATATACGGATACCGGTCTTGAGCCGGGCACTCAATACATATACAGGGTTAATTCCTACAACAGGAGCGGGGTTTCTGAAAACACAGGCACGGTATATGCCGTCACATCACCTTCAAAAACCTTTAATGACATCCAGAATATCCCCTGGGCTAAAAATGCAATTGAAGACCTTGCCAGCCGTGGCGCGATAAGCGTAAATTCCTATGGGAGCTTCCTTCCCGACGCTATACTCACAAGGGCGGAATTTGTATCCCTGGTCGTTAAAAGCTTCAAGCTCGACAGGATTACTGTAGGGGGATTTGCAGATGTAAGCTTCAAATACTGGGCTTACAGGGAGATAATGATTGCAAGGCTGTACGGTATTATCTCAGGAGACAGCTACAACAGATTTTATCCGGATTCACCGATCTCACGCGAAGACATGTCCGTAATCATCACAAAGACCCTGAAGGTTGTTGAAAAGCCCCTTCCAGCATATGATGTTTCAATACTGAACAAGTATGCTGACTCTGGTGAAATCTCATCATATGCACTTTCAAGCCTGGCTTCATTAAATGGGGAGAATATTCTAAATGGAACGACAATCAATTCCATAAGTCCCAAAGATCCTGTTACAAGGGCAGAAGCAGCAGTAATCATATACAGGGTCATAGACAGATAAATTGTAGGGAACAACGCCCTCGTCGTTCCTAATAGTTGCATAAATACGGGGTATGATCAAAGGTCATACCCCTTTTACATTTGGTCTGCAACATGTGAAGACAAAAGTTTGCGAGGCTCGATGCCGAGCAAATTTTATTCATTCCTCAATTTCCATCAGTACAGCTCTTACAGGCGATCCGTCCCCACCTTCGATGCACAGTGGCAGCCCCGAGAACATGTAAGTGCCTTCCCTGACGTCCTTCATGCACAGGCCTTCTATAATCCCTATGCTGTTTGAAAGCAGAAGCCTGTGGACTACCGGACCGCTGTCCACGCCGTAACCGCCCACTGAAAGATAATCGATCCCTATTGTTTTGATTTTTTTCTGAACGAGGTATTCGGCCGCAGAAACCTCAAGATATACAAAGTCTTTGTAAAATTCCTCCGATTCCGGAAGGTCACTGTTGGAAGTCCTGAAGAAAATGATGTCCCCTTCGTTTACCGGTAAACCCTTTAAGTCATCAGCGGTTATGTACTTTTCCGAATTCAGTTTGAATACCTTGACAAAGCCTATAAACCTCGACAGGTCCACTGAAGGCATTGAGATGCCGTCATTTACAAAATGAACCGGAGCATCCGCATGTGTACCTGTATGCACTCCCATACTCATGGACGACAGGTTGTAGTCCCCACCGGATTTCATGGTTTTCGTCCTGGTTATCCTGACTTCATCGTCACCGGGCCATACAGCCATACCGGTGTATATTCTCCTGCTGATGTCGATAATCCTCTTGATTTTCATAATTCACCCTCCTCCTGCCTATAGTTTATCACGTATTCAATATTAAAAAAATTAAAAAGTGGTAAAATATATGACATAGTTTTATAATTATAAGCATATTAAAGCACAAACTCCAAATTCTGGCCGCAGGAGGTATTATTTATGGCAGAAAACAAAAGCAGCCGCCTTCCGAAACGTGAAGAAATAGACAGCAGGTATAAGTGGAAGCTTGAAGATATTTATAAAAACACTGAATTGTGGGAAGAGGATTTCAAAAAGGCCCGCAGCCTTTCCCGGGAAATACTCAAATACAAAGGCCGCCTTGCAGAAAGTGCAGACACCCTTTCAGCCTGTCTTAAGCTTTGTGACGAATTAACCTCAACCAATGACATGGTATTCGTATATTCCAAAATGAAAAGGGATGAGGATAATTCAAATCATGTATACCAGGCTCTTGCAGACAGGGCCATGTCATTGTCCACCGAGGTGTATGCCGCTATTTCCTTTATTGTACCTGAAATAATCTCCATACCGGAGAATACTCTGAAGGGCTTCATCAATGCCAATAAAGAGCTGCAGCTGTACAGGCAGCATATCAACGAAATACTCAGGCAGAAGAAGCATATCCTGTCCGACAGTGAAGAACAGCTTCTGGCCATGTCATCGGAAATATCCCATGCACCGAAGGATATTTTTACAATGTTCAACAACGCGGATATTAAATTTCCCGTTATTAAGGATGAAAACGGGGAAGATATCGAAGTGACCAAGGGCAGATACATCAAGTTCCTGGAGAGCAAAGACAGGAGGGTGCGCCAGGATGCCTTCCATGCCTTATACAGCTCATACGGCAGTACAAGGAACACTCTTGCGTCAACTTTGAGCAGCAATGTAAAGAAGAACAGGTTTTATGCAACAGTCAGGAAGTACAATTCTTCACTGGAAGCTTCCCTGGACTCGGATAATATTTCAACCGGGGTATATGACAGCCTTATAGATACAATCAACAAAAACCTCGGTCTCCTGCACAGGTATCTGAAGCTGCGTAAAAAGGCCCTGAAGCTTGATGAACTCCACATGTACGATTTATATGTGCCGATTGTGGATCAGCCTAAAAAGAGCATTCTTTATGAAGATGCGCTGAAACTGGTAGAAAAGGGACTGCAGCCCCTTGGCAGCGAGTACATGGGCTATCTTAAACAGGGTCTTACCTCCGGCTGGATAGATGTGTTTGAAAATGAGGGCAAGACAAGCGGCGCTTATTCCTGGGGTGCATACAAGGTTCATCCGTTCGTGCTGCTGAATTTCCAGGGCACAATCAATGATGTATTTACAATTGCGCACGAGATGGGACATGCGCTTCATTCCTTCTATACAAACAAAACTCAGCCGTACATCTATTCCGAATATAAAATTTTCGTGGCGGAAGTAGCATCTACGGTCAATGAATCCCTGTTGATGAATCAGATGCTTTCAGACACCCAGGATAAAAAAGAGAGATCCTATCTTCTGAACCATTACCTTGAAGAGTTCCGGGGGACGGTATTCCGTCAGGTGATGTTTGCTGAGTTCGAAAAAATCATACATTCGAAGGTAGAACAGGGTGAAGCCCTTACACCCCAGGAATTTTGCAGTATCTATACGGATCTCAACAGCAGATACTTCGGCAGTGAAGTCGTGATTGATGAAGACATTGCCATGGAGTGGTCAAGGATACCGCATTTTTACAACAGCTTCTACGTATATAAATACGCTACAGGCTTTTCCGCTGCAACATCACTGTCCCAGCAGATTTTAAAGGAAGGCGCGCCTGCTGTGAGCCGGTATATAAACTTTTTAAGCAGCGGCGGATCGGATTATCCGCTGGAGCTGTTGAAAAAAGCCGGTGTCGACCTTTCCACGCCCAAGCCCGTACAGGATGCACTGAATGTTTTTGAAAACATCCTTGCAGAGCTTGAAGGACTTGTATAAGGATAATATTGAACAGCCCCTGGAGCCTGAATTCACATTACAAATTTTACTGGCAAAACACGTTAAACACGGGAGGGATCATTGTGAAAGACCCAAGAATTACTCAACTGGCAAAAAACCTTGTCAATTACTCCGTCCGGCTTCAGCCGGGTGAAAAAATCCTGATAGAGAGCATAGGCAATGAAACCATGCTCACCAAGGCATTAATAAAGGAGGCTTATGCCGCCGGAGGCATACCTTTTATTACGGTAAAAAACAACGAACTGCTGCGGGTCCTGCTCACAGAGTGCAGTACAGAGCAGATAAAAGCTATGGCTTCCTTCGAAATAGCCCGCATGAAGGAAATGAACGCGTATATAGGGCTGCGTACGGGTGAGAACGTAAGCGAACTGGGTGCAGTCCCCTCTGAAAAAA
Organism: uncultured Clostridia bacterium; assembly: GCA_937873555.1. Taxonomy (GTDB): domain Bacteria; phylum Bacillota; class Clostridia; order Acetivibrionales; family CALMWN01; genus CALMWN01. The sequence goes on along the minus strand of CALMWN010000377.1, from coordinate 684 downwards.
CGAAGGTATATATGGAGTATTACCAGAAGCCTCTGCACAGTGACCTGCGCGTAAAACACACAAAATGGTGCATCTTAAGATACCCCAATCATTCAATGGCACAGCTGGCAGGTATGGCAACCGACTTTTTTGAAGACTTCTATTTCAATGTGTGCAACCTGGATTATTCCAGAATGTCCAAAGCAATGGACAGTCTGGTAAAGGTCATGGAAAAGACAGACCGCGTGCGGCTCACCGGTAAGGGTACCGACCTGAACTTCTCCATCAAGGGGCTTCCGGCCATAAAGTGTGACGGGAAGATGAATATTCCGGACGGTGAAGTGTTCACAGCACCCGTCAGGGACTCCGTCAATGGTGTTATCTCCTATAACACACCGGCAGTATACCAGGGGTCAACCTTTGAAAACATCCGTCTGGAATTCAAGGACGGAAAGATTGTGAATGCCACCGCAAATGACACCGAAAAAATCAACAAGATATTTGATACCGATGCTTCTGCAAGGTATGTAGGCGAATTCGCCATAGGGGTAAACCCTTATATTGAAACCCCTATGAAGGATACTCTTTTTGACGAAAAAATAAAGGGAAGCATCCACTTCACTCCGGGAAGCAGCTATGACGAATGCTATAACGGCAACAAGTCCGCCATACACTGGGATCTTGTACTGATACAAAGGCCCGAAT
>CALMWN010000376.1 GCA_937873555.1 uncultured Clostridia bacterium | reverse complement strand
ATGAAAGCAGAGTAAATCACTTATACTAAAGCACCCAGCAGTAAGATTTCCTCATTCTGCCGGTATATGGTCGGAAATTGAGATACAGGTACAGGATTTACACCTATACCAGCTTCAATCGTAAACCCGGGCCTTCTGTACTCTTGTATGAACCAATCCTTATACCCTGCATAAGAAGCTTCTCCCGGATTTTCTGAAATAGAATAACCGCTTACCTGTGAAAATATTTGAGCGATTGTTAATGACTCAGGAGGTTCGAGATTTTCATACCGATAGTATATGACCTCACCCTGTGTATGGTATGCAATGACCAGCCTGAAATTATGCTGTCTGGTAAAGTTGACCATGGCAGTTGATTCAGGTTCCGACAAAGGTGCAGGACCTCCGTAGTCTCTTGGGGCCGGTCCGGTGATCCCTTGTTCTATCTCAAGTTCATGTTCTTTTTCCCAATCTGCAGGATAGTTCAAATTCAGGTCAATACCCCTGATATTGGCTTTCCATACACTTGGCAAGGGAAGTCCGGTAGTATTCAACTGGGCTGCTTGTTGGTAAACAGGATTGGGATAGTTTGGCCAATAAGTAACCATGTCAACTCCATCAGGATTAACCATAGGTACAATGTATATGCTGCTTCGGTTCCAAATGTCGGGAATACTGTAGCCTCTTATGCTACCTCCAACCGAATAAGCTTTTGCGACATTTTCAATGAATTTCATCAACAAAGGTGTCGTAATCCATTCATTTGCATGATGAGACGCATTATATGACACCTGGTTGGAACCTCTTCCAAGTCTTATTACATACAGGTTTTTACCCATAACACTGTTTCCTGTACTGCCAACTTCAATAAACGGATACCTTACCCTGAGTCCCCGTATCTGCCTTTCCATAATATCGTATGTGTAATCGATGTCTGTAAACACAATATCAATTCCATAAGGCACTATTATTCGCTGCCCTATCATTAATGCATTTGGGTTTATTCCCGGATTTGCAGTCAATATGGCGCTTAAGGTTGTGTAATACCTTCCGGCTATATTATATAAAGTATCACCTCGTCGGACTATATAAGTGTCATAACCTAAAATAAGCCTTTCAAACACACTCCATGTTGCAGGGCCTACGATACCGTCGGGAACAAGTCCGTTGTTTCGTTGAAAAGCAATAACTGCTTGTTGGGTTTGAGGTCCGAATCCTCCGTCTACTGGACCCGCATTATAGCCTATCCTGTTAAGAAGGCTCTGAATTAACTTTACATTTGGACCCGTGGAGCCTAAAGCTAATGTTTCCATTTTTATTCCCTGTTCTGATTTTATAATTCTTATTACATTCTATAGCAAAGGAATGAAAATGTGGCTGTCCGATTCATTTTTTTTAGACTATAAATGGATATTTTCCACTTAGATCCTCCCTTTAAGTTATCTTTAATCCTATTTTATTAAAAAATATGATTTAAATGAAAAAGAATATTTATTGCAGAAAAGGAAATTATATTATAGTGCAAAAAACTATTAGGAGTGATTTTATGAGCCTTGTTGAGTGGAATCCATTTAGAGATATTGATAACATCAGTAAGGACATGACGAGTTTCCTTGAACGTTCACCTTTCGGCTATTTTAGCCGGGCAACTTCACCAAGAGTTGACGTATATCAAACCGACAGCGATGTCATCGTAAAAGCTGAAATTCCCGGAATATCAAAGGAAGACCTGAATGTCTACGTTGATGAAAACTCTATAAGGTTATCCGGACAATCAAAAAAGGATAATGAGTATAAAGATGAACACATATATCGAAGTGAAAGGTTTTACGGGAGTTTTCAAGGACAATTCCTCTACCTGTAGAGGTAAAATCAGAGCAGGCAAAAGCCGAATATCGAGATGGTATTCTGTCTGTAATTGTCCCTAAAGTAGAACAGGCAAAAATGAAAGGCCGAAGAATTGACATACAGTAAACTACATTAAAATGCCTGGTGAGACCCACCAGGCATTAATTATATCTACAGCTTACATACATTTGAAAAGGTAAACATGGAGGATAGTAATGATACCAATTATAAATAAATGACTTATATTCAACCAAAAACCTCAAGCTTGCCAGAATTTATCAAGCTTGGGGTTTATATTACGATGCCATACTCTTTCTGCTCTGTTTCCTCTCAGGTTGTACTCTCAGGTTGTACTGCCGGATCAGGCTTCGAGGGTATCTCCCTGGCGGGTTTGGGTTCAGGCTGTACTATTTCCGGATTTTTTGTGATATCAGGCAAGTCAATTCTGCTGACAAAAGCATTCTTCATCTTCATCATCTCCAAAGGATTTTTATTATAGGATTCTCAAAAAAGCCCTCAAAGTATGCATAATTTAAAAACTATTGTTTCTCAATGATTTTCATATTGTATTTTTTCGCCTTTTTTTCTCAATATACTACTTGATTTAATCTAATAAATGGCATAAGAAAACATCTGAAAAAGAATATTATAAATGACAACGGATATAATAAGAACGTCAGGCGGACGGTTATGGACACGCCGTTTATGTACACAAGTCTGACATGGAAAGCGACCTTTTTATGGGGTATTCATTTTAAGGTCATTTCCTGTTTATAGGGAACATAGGGAATAATATTAATTATGTGTCAAATTTAAAAGGAATTTGAGATATGACTGCAACGATTTTAAATATTATTTGGATAGTATTTATTTTAATGAGTTTTCTTCCCCTTTTCCGTCAAAGAAACGTGTTCCAGTCAAGGTTGAAGAAAATCAAGGAGATAGAAGTTAAAAGAAAATCTAGGGTAATAGCGCTTATTCATAGGCAGGAGTCAATAAGCATACTGGGACTGCCTATATCAAGGTATATTACTATAGAGGATTCTGAACAGATTTTAAGAGCTATAAGACTAACACCGGATGACATGCCAATAGACATCATTCTTCATACACCCGGAGGATTAGTGCTTGCCTCAGAGCAGATTGCCCATGCAATTAAAAAGCATCCGGCCAGGGTAACGGTTTTTGTACCTCACTATGCAATGTCGGGAGGCACGTTTATAGCCCTTGCAGCTGATGAGATAGTAATGGAGGAAAATGCAGTATTAGGCCCTGTCGACCCTCAAATAGGCGGTTATCCGGCAGCCTCCATAATAAATGTCCTGAAATCCAAGCCCATAAAGGAAATAGATGATGAAACCCTGATGTTGTCCGATATAGCAGGAAAAGCAGTAAACCAGGTCAGGGAAAGCATCCATAATATCCTTAAAGATAAATTTCCTGAAGATCCTGAAAAGGCACGGCAGCTTTCCAAGATTTTTACCGAAGGCCGTTGGACACATGATTATCCTATAACATATGAGGAATTAACACAAATGGGATTACCCGTATCTGTCGGTCTTATAAAGGAAATATATGAATTGATGGAGTTATACCCACAGCCGCAACAAAGAAGGCCTTCGGTGCAGTATATACCTGTACCGTACAAAAGGGGAGCTGTAAAGACAAAAGAAAACGAATAGATGGCTGCTTAAAAATAAAGTTGAGATCGTATCCTCTCATACATAATAGGCCACTCCGTGACTATACAGTACTAGAAGTTTTGTATTTTTCAACGTATAGCTTTTTATCTTTCGATATTTTATGAAGTAAGTCAACTAATATATCAATTTCATCCTTTGTATTATATAATGCAAAACTTATCCGTACCAATCCGGGAGATGACGGTGTGATACCTCCAATATAGTTCTGTGTAGCATCAGGATAAGTAGTAAGAAGTTTGTTGACGTAAATCGTTGCATCAATTTCACCATTACGAGTAACAATACCCGCTTCATTGGCAAGAATCCTTGATAGAATATCATGCGGAACACCTTTAAGGTTGAAGGGAATTATCCCTATACTAGATGTTGAAGAATCAATATATAAGTGCAAATCCTGTATTTGCCTTAATTTTTGTATTGCATACTGTAGCAGTTCACCTTCATACTTCTGTACATTCTCCATTCCTAATTCCGTCAGAGTTTTTATTGCTTCTGTTAGAGCTATCACACCGATTACATTAGGAGTCCCCGCTTCTTCCTTAAGAGGGGGTAATTCCCATATAACTGAGTCAAATGATATATATTTGGCAGTCCTGTCGCCTGCATACTCCGGTATTCCCTTTTCAAACAACGCTTTAGGACCAATAAGTGCCCCAGATCCGAAAGGTGCATACATTTTATGGGCTGAGAAAGTAAAATAGTCAATATGTTGCGGAGAATCCGGCGGTTTCATGTCAACAGGCAGGTGTGGTATATACTGTGCTCCATCTACGTGTATCTGAGCTTTGTACTTGTGTGCTATTTCCGCGATCCTGTGTATCGGATTAATATAACCTGTTATATTTGAAACTCCGCAAACAGTTACCAACTTAACAGCGCCATTATATTTTGAAAGCTTTGCTTCCAAATCCTCTAAAGACAATCTGCCTTGATTATCAACCATGATATAATCGATAGTATATTTTCCCCTCCATGGAAGATTATTAGAATAGTGTTCCATTTCAGTTGTCAGGACAACGTCCTTTCTTCCATGTTCAAGTAGACGGTATGAAAGCTTATTTATAGCTTCTGTTGTATTTTTTAAAAAAATGACTATATCCTTATTTTTATCACCTTTTACAAAGTTTAAGACAATAGTTCTTGCTTCTTCGAAAAGATGCATGGTATTTCTTGCCCTCTGGCTTTGGCCTCCGTCGACAGAGCCATATATATGCATGAAATCGTTAATTTTATCCATAACCGAAGTAAAAACTGGTGTAGTGGATGCATTGTCAAAGTCAATTTCCGGCAGCCAGTCACCGTTTTTCAACTGGATTTTAGCTTCTACTCTAAAAATAAGATTTCTGTAATCCATAAAAAATCTCCTTACTGTGAAATAACTGAAAGTCCATTTCTATTATGCTATATAGTTTTTCAAATATTCAATTACTTTTAAAGATGGCTTGCTTTGCTATAATGTTATGGCATTTTTCACCCTTTTATTCTTTTTAACCCTGCAGATTTTGCGCAATTTATTGCATATTGATACTCCTGCCTTGATATTCTTCTGGTCAATTCCTTGAATTCAAAAGATTTGTGGGCCGGATAATACTGGGCCATTATGTTCACATAAGTATCAATAGATATCTCCTCTGCGATGAATCGCATTATTTCTTCAGTACCAGATAAATTTTGGGGGAGTACCAAGTGCCTGATAAGAAGCCCTTTATAGGTGATATTCCTATCATCAGTCTTTAGATTTCCAACCTGCCTGTGCATTTCTTTTACAGCAGCTTTTGCTATTTTGTAATAATTTTTTACTTTCAAGTATTTTTCAGCAATATGATCGTCAGAAAATTTGATATCAGGCATATAAATATCTACAATACCATCCAGAAGCCTGAGTGCATCTGTCAGGTCATACCCATTGGTATTATATACGATAGGTATGTTTAACCCGTTTTTGGCAGCAATAAGGATAGCTTCTGTTATTTGCGGTACTATATGGCTTGGAGATACAAGGTTAATGTTATGGCATTTTTTGCCCTGCAGGTATAGCATCATTTCAGCCAACCTGCTTGATTCTACCTCCTGGCCTTCCCCACAGTGACTGATTTCATAGTTCTGGCAGAATACACATTTTAAATTACAATGTGAGAAAAATATTGTGCCTGATCCATAAATTCCTACCAGTTCATACTCTTCACCAAAGTGCGGTTCAGCCCCTGATACAACAGCATTATCCAGGGTCCTGCAATAACCTTTTTCACCATTCAGTCTGTTAACCTGACATTGATGAGGACATAATACACAAATTTTCAGCATCTCTTTTAAAATGCCAACTCTTTTTGCAAGTTCACCGTTTTCCAATAAGTTTAAATACCCTGGCTTATATATTTATCTCACCTCTTACCATCAAAAAACTAAGAATTAAGATATATAAATAACTTCCCCATATTTTTTAATTATGTATTCCGAATTATATTAATCTTATCCCAGCCTTCGCTATAATCAGGCTCCTGTAATTTGTTGTATATTCTGAAAATAACATCTTCCGGAACATTCCTGTCTCTTTTTCTATTTTGGTACAATACTTTATTCAATGGAGTTTTAATAAAATAGCATTCCTTATAATAAGGTTTTAACTTATTTAATACATGTTTGCGTTTACGCCTGCTAATATTAGTAGCATCCAGGACAACATTTTTGCCTTCTGACAAATATTTGAGTGCACGTCTATACACTTCAGCGAATAATATTGTATTTTTCCTAAGTTCCCATACATCCCCGAATAATTCCTCTCTTAGCTTATCAGAAGATATAACAACAGCGTTTTCCAGTCTTGCAATCTTTTCTGCATATGTACTTTTACCACTCCCAGGAATACCAATCATCATGATAAATTTACTCATATATATTCAATCTCTGCTTATCTTACAGTATATAAACGAATTAATTATTAGAATATATTATAGTATTTGATGTACTTTACGTTTGTATTCCTACTCCTCTGACCTTCGGCATAAATGAAGAAAAAATTATAGGGATAACCGGATATACAAAAACATCATATTCCGCTGCCAATATAACTGTTATGCTTTTATCAACGTAATAATATAAATGGAATTGTTCCTCTATGCCACTATTGGGAGCGATAAATATATTTGCAGGTAAATCCTTTAAGTAAAAATATAATGGGTTCGGCAGGCGGAAAGGTACCGACAGAAGTGATGAAAAGAAATAATACCTGAATCAGAAAGCAAAGATATTAAATTTGTTTATATCCCGGAGTTGTTAAAATGAGCATACTAGCAAAAAAAAGGGGCTATTCCGAAAACTAAACTAGAAGTCGAAGCAGCCCCTAAAAGACAAAAAAATACTTTATGACCTTTTATGCAACTTCTGTATAGCCCGGTTTAATATACCTTATAAATGCAGGCGAATTTAACCATATACTGTGACAAATTTTATAGAGTATAAATCACATATTAGAGTGTCATTTGTCCTGAAAGGTCTTAACACAATATAGCTTGCCCCTACTTCTAAAAGTGTACCAATCCTGTCAATAAGCGGGCCTCCGGTCCCAATTAAAAATTCAATTCTCATATCTCTTCCAATATATTTTCTCATATAACCAGCCGTGTAATAAGGATTTTGGACTGTTTGCGGAGGCTGTGCAGCCGGAGGTGTTACAGGTGCAGCGGTAATAAGAGGAGCACCTCCATATGGCGGGCCACTTGGTATACCTGTAGGCAAAGCTTGTGCCGGAGCTACACCGGGCACCGTTGGCTGTGCCTGATAATACGCTGTCGTGCCATATGGAACATAAGGCATTTCTCTTTGTGCATTTAAACTACTATATAAATTATTAAAACATGACATAAAAAATTCCTCCCTTATACCATTTAAATAAATTATGTTTGTGCATATAGTGCTGTTGGCTGATAGAAGCAGTGCTCACCAATTCTATTGAATATAGTGCCAGTCTCAGTATACGGGAAATATGGTGGGCATGTTGGACTGAAAGGATTCATATACCAGAGACAGTCATCTACACCCGAGAGCTTGTTTCCTGCCGTAGCCCAATCTGCAATGTCATAATGTATCTGCTCCGGGGTCATAGCCCAAACAGTTTGAGGATTTACTTCACCGTAAACGGTTGACATCATGCAAGTAAATTCCCCCGATTCCTCTATAACCGTTCGAAGGTCTCCCTGACCTGTTCTAAGATATTGTCCATAGGCTACATTTACCCTGTCCATTATGACATTTGCCACGGCTTTCATCCCATTTTCTCCTTCACCGCCAGCTTCACATTGTATAAGTCGAGCAAACAACTCTCTTGCTGACATTGGCATTGCATAATCACCTCAACTTTCAGTTGTAATTGTTTATATGTTTAAAAAGAGAATAGGCAACTTAATAATGTTCCTATTGTCTTTTAAACATTACTGCATATTGTCTTCAGGTCTTGTGGGTCCTCCAGGTGTTGTAGGCATCACATCATCATTTGAAGCCATTATTACATCATCCATATACATTATTGGGCACTTCCCTTCACTAAAAATATAATTTTTTACAATACAATATATGTAAGTTATGTAAACTTTGTTACAGATAAAATGCTAAATTCAAAGTTACCAAAGAGTTTTTTTGCCCTATCAAGTATCCCAATTCAAGAAAGAAAATTCACGAATGTTCTGGGACGCTTCTCAAAAAGTGGACAAAAACTTTCGGGAATAAACAGTTCAAAGCCTAATAAGTGTATGCAGAGAGTATATTGCGAGGGCAGCCTTATGTGGAGATTTTTGAGAAGCGTCCCCCGGACTGTGAGTCTCCCGGATTACCTTAAGACTACTACTAAGTACAAACAAATTATGATATAATACTTTCCGGGGTGTCAAAATGAACATAAACGACCTTAAAACCAAGCGCATTATGAAATCCATAAATTCAAGTGTCTTTACACGGTTTATTTTCTCGTACATAATCATTTTGATCATTCCTCTGGTTCTTACAGGAGTATTTATATACAACAATTTTGTTGGGGCTCTATCCGATGAAATTGAAAATTCCACTTTTTCAAACCTGTCCCAGGTAACGGATATTATAGATGGTCAGGTCAGGGAGTTAAATCATATTGCCATACAGCTTCCGGAGAATCAAAACATAAT
>CALMWN010000375.1 GCA_937873555.1 uncultured Clostridia bacterium | reverse complement strand
GACTATCACCATAGACAAGAACGAGAAGCTTGAGAAGAATAATGATTCCAGGAAGAATTTTGGCTATGCACCCCTCAGCAAGATCTACCACGAGCTCGAAATCGATAAATTCATGTTAAACCGTCAGAGAAACCTGGATGTCGAATACAGCCTTAACAACATCCTGAAGCTTATGGTGTTTTCAAGACTGCTTGAACCCTGCTCCAAAAAGAAGACCTTTGAAAACAGATGGCGTATTTTTGAGAATTCCGACTTCTCGCTCGTAGATGTCTACAGAGGCCTCGCCAAACTCAACAAGTACAAAGATGATCTACAGCTACACATATACGAGCATATAAAGGAGCAGTACGGCAGGAACACAGAATTGGTCTATTATGATGTAACCAACTATTACTTTGAAATCGACGAGCCCGACGAACTCAGAAAGAAGGGCATGTCAAAAGAGCACCGTCCCGACCCGATAGTCCAGATGGGGCTGCTGATGGATAACCTCGGCTTCCCTATTGCATACAAGCTGTTCAAGGGCAATGACAATGACTGCACGACCTTGCTTCCGGTGCTCAAAGAGATAAGGAGGAATTTCAACCTGGGAAGGATTGTGGTCGTTGCTGACAAAGGAATCAACACTTCCGAAAACATATATTACAACCTTAAACGCGGAAACGGCTATGTCTTTAGCCAGAGTGTCAGGCGAGCAACCAAAGAGCTCAAGGACTATGTCCTAAAGGATGAAGGATATGAATGGTTTGGAGATGAATACAAGCGGAAATCGAGGCTGCAGCCACGCGAAATAGAAGTGGAAGAAAACGGGAAAAACATCAAGGTAAGCATTGATGAGAAACAGGTGATTTTCTACAGCAGGGATTACGACAAAAGGGCCAAAGCCGAAAGAGAGCCTGCCTTGCAGAAAGCAAGGGAACTCATCAAAAACCCTTCCCAGTACAACCGGTCGACTTCATACGGGGCGGCCAAATATGTGAAGAACCTCCATTTTGACAAGGAAACCGGTGAAATACTCACAACCAAAGGCATTTTGTCATTCGATGAGAAAAAGCTCAAGGAAGAAGAAATGCTGGACGGGTACTATGCCATTGTGACAAGCGAACTCCAACAGACAGACGACAAGATAATAGATATCTACAGGGGTCTGTGGAGAATAGAGGAGTCCTTTAAAATCACCAAAAGCGACCTGGAAGCCCGACCTGTATACCTTTCAAGGGAAGACCGCATCCAGGCGCATTTTCTCATATGCTTCATCGCGCTTGTGATATCAAGGATCCTCCAGTACAGAGTGGGGGACGGGTTCTCGGTATCCAAGATATTGAAAAGCCTCAGTAAAGTGTGCTGTAGTCATGTCAAAGAGAACCTCTATATGTTTGACTACAGGGACGATGTGACAGATGTTGTCGGTGAGGCTTTTGAAATTGATTTCACCAGAAAGTATATGAAACTGGGAGAGATCAAAAAAATTTTAGGCGAAGTAAAAAAAAGGTAATTTTCACTAGTAAAATTTGCAGCAACATAAATGCCCAAACCACCTGTTTCCAAGGCGGCGAGGGCATTTTGTAAAAATTTAGGTGTCAAATTCAGGTTACTGTTAGGCGATTTATGTTGCTTCATTAATTTGCTTTAGCAAAACAAAATACAATGACATTTTACTTGCCGGCTATCGGTATTTTGTACTGCGGTATTCATTGGATTTCTCTATATAAGCTTTGCTCCCAGGTTCGTACCGCCGATCAGGTGGTAGTGCAGGTGAAATACCGTTTGTCCCGCTCCCTCGCCGCAGTTGTTAATCAAGCGGTATCCGCTTTGAGCCACTCCCAGCTTTTCAGCAATCTTCTGTGCAGCCAGGTGGATGTCTGCAAGAACTGCTGCATTTTCGCTGTTCAATGCCTGTACATTGGCTATATGTATTTTAGGTATTATGAGTACATGTACAGGTGCAACAGGATGTATATCATTGAATGCCAATACCTTGTCGTCTTCATAAACAACACCGGCCGGTATCTTTTTGTCAACTATTTTGCAGAATATGCAATCTTCCATACTATAGGTCCCCTTTCGCAAATGCGGTTTATTTAATCTGAGAATCAATTACCTTCATAGCAGAGCCAAGTGCTTCATCTATTTTAGAGGCATCCTTTCCTCCAGCCTGTGCCATATCAGGGCGTCCGCCTCCGCCGCCTCCGGCAATCTTCGCAACCTCCCTGATTATATTACCTGCGTGTATCCCTCTGACAACAGCATCCTTTGTCGCCATGACGACAAAATTAACCTTGTCGCCATAACCCGTACCAAGCACTACAACTCCCGACTCCAGCCTGTTCCTCAGCATATCTCCCGTATTTCTCAAGCCCTCCATATCAAGCTGGTCAAACCTGGCGGTTATTACCCTGACTCCTTTGACCTCCACTGCTCTGTCAAGGACATCATTTATGGAACCGCTGACAAGCTTGTTCCTGAGCTGCTCGATTTCTTTCTCGGAATTCTTCAACTCGGAATTCAAGGCTTCGATCTTTTTTATACTGTCCTGAGGATTTGATTTCAAAGCAGCTGCAACTTCATTAAGGAGACCTTCCCTTTCGTTGAAATATTCGATTGCAGAATTTCCGGTGAGGGCTTCTATCCTTCTGACACCTGCAGCAACGCCACTTTCCCCCAGAATCTTTATCAATCCGGCTTGAGAGGTGCTTTGAAGGTGAGTTCCTCCGCAAAGTTCCATGCTGTAATCTTCGATTCTTACCACTCTGACAATATTTCCGTATTTTTCACCGAACAATGCCGTAGCTCCCAGCTTTTTGGCCTCATCGATAGGCATTTCCCTGGCATCCACCTTTAAACTATCCAGTATCTTTTCATTTACTTCCTTCTCAACCCTTTTGATTTCTTCTTCACTCATTGCAGAAAAATGTGTGAAGTCAAATCTCAGCCTGTCAGGCTCAACCAGCGAACCCGCCTGGGACACATGGCTGCCCAACACATTCCTCAGGGCTTTTTGCAGCAAGTGTGTGGTTGTATGGTTTCTGGCTATCGCCATCCTTCTTCCGGTATCAATAATTACTCTGGCTGCTGAACCTTTTTCAATTATTCCCTTTTCCACCAGACCAATATGCAGGTATTTCCCATCTGCAGTCTTTTTACAGTCACGAACGCTGATCTTACCCTCTTTGGTTTCAATGACGCCTGTGTCTCCTACCTGTCCACCGCTCTCAGCATAGAAAACGGTCCTGTCGAGAATCACAGTCACTTCATCGCCCTCCTGGGCGTTTTCCACCAGTTCGTTATCCCTGACTATGAAAAGAACCGTAGCAGAGCACTCATTCTCAGAATAACCGGAAAATTCAGTCCTGATGCTTCTGTCCAGGCTTGAATACAAACTGTCGCCCCAAGCCGCATTCCCCTTATTCCTGAGCAATGCTTCGCGGGCTTTTGTCTTCTGGCTTTCCATTTCCACTTTGAATCCGCTTTCATCAACAGTAAGCCCGTTTTCCTCGGCAATCTCCCTGGTCAGGTCCAAAGGAAACCCATAGGTGTCATGAAGCTTGAAAGCCATGCTGCCGGGAAGTACATCCTTTTTTTCCGCTTTGGTCATGGCTATGAATTCATTTAAAATAGAAAGGCCCTGGTCAATTGTCGCATCAAATTTTTCTTCCTCTATTTTTATTACCTTTTTAATATAGTCAGCTTTTTCAGCAAGTTCAGGATAGGCTTCCCTGGATTCGTTTATAACCACATCAGCCACATCGAAAAGGAATTGCCTGTTTATGCCAAGAAGCTTCCCATGTCTTGCCGCCCTTCTTAACAGCCTCCTCAAGACATAGCCCCTTCCTTCATTGGAAGGCAGGACACCATCGGATACCATCATCGTTGTACTTCTGATGTGGTCGGTTATTACTCTTATTGAAATATCGGTCTTTTCATCCTTGTGGTACTTCACCCCGGCAACCTTGCATATATAATTGAGTATGTTGGTTACGGTATCGACCTCAAAGAGGTTGCTCACCCCCTGCATGATACAGGCAAGCCTCTCAAGGCCCATCCCCGTGTCAATGTTGGGATTTGCCAGCCTTGTATAATTGCCCTCTTCATCCCTGTTGAACTGTGTGAACACAAGATTCCAGAATTCCACATACCTGTCGCAATCACAGCCCACTTTACAGTCGGGCTTACCACAGCCATTTTCCGGTCCCCTGTCAAAGTATATCTCAGAGCAGGGCCCGCAGGGGCCTGTCCCATGTTCCCAGAAATTGTCCTTCTTGCCCATCCTGACAATTCTTTCTGCCGGAATTCCTACATCCTTGTTCCATATTTCAAAAGCCTCATCATCCTCCAGATATATGGTGACCCAGAGCTTGTCCAGCGGGAGTTTCATATCCTGTGTCACGAACTCCCAGGCCCACGGAATTACTTCCTTTTTGAAATAATCTCCGAATGAGAAATTGCCCAGCATCTCAAAAAAGGTCCCATGCCGTGCAGTTTTACCTACATTCTCTATGTCAGGTGTTCTTATGCATTTTTGACAGGTTGTCACCCTTCTCCTTGGAGGTTCTTCAGCTCCCGTAAAGTAAGGCTTTAGCGGCGCCATACCCGAATTGATAAGTAAAAGGCTCGGATCATTTTGAGGTACAAGAGAAAAACTCGGCAACCTTAAATGCCCTTTACCTTCAAAAAACTTCAAATAACGTTCCCTGATCTCATTCAACCCTAATTTCTGCATTGATCGTCTTCCTCTCATAAATATTGAATATAAAATAAAGCTTGTTGAGCTCCGAGCCTCACAAACTTTAGCACCGCATGCCGCAGTTCTAAATAAAAAACTCCCCAAGATTGGTAGCAGGGGAATGATACCTATTTAATATTTGGTTCGATAAATTATTATGAATTATGCATGTAAAGCTATAGATACCCAAATTTAAAAGTGATTTTATCCGGCAATGAAATCACCCCTTCCACAGGTGATTTCCTATCCGGAAATCACTAAGTTTAAATTTGGCTATCTTTATAAAACTGATAAAATTATATAAAAGTATGTAAAAAGTGTCAAGGTTTATTCCGCTGTTCAGACTATTGCTTCTACCAGCCTTTTTGCAATCACCTTCAGTATGGCTACTATCGGAACTGCCACCAGCATGCCTGTTATGCCTAAAAACTCTCCGCCTGCAAGCACGGCAAGTATTGTTGTGACAGGATGCAGTCCAAGCCTGCCTTCTATGATCTTGGGTGAAATAAAAGCATTATCTATCTGCTGTACTATTGTAAAGACTATAATGGTCCATAATGCTTTTACAGGCGACTGTATCAAAGCAACCGCAACAGCCGGTACAGCTCCGATTATCGGTCCGAAATAAGGGATGATATTTGCTATTCCTCCTACAATTCCCAATATTATGGGATACTTTACCTTTATAATGAAAAGCCCTATGACTTCCATGGTGCTTACAATCAGTGCTGTCAAAAGCTGACCTTGAATAAAATTGGACAAAATCGAATTTACTTCACGTCCTGTATTGACAAACCCGTTCCTCCATTTTCTCGGGATAAGCGAAAGGCTGCCTTCTCCTGTCTCTTATACACATCTGACGCTGCCGACGAAGAGGATAGTGTA
>CALMWN010000374.1 GCA_937873555.1 uncultured Clostridia bacterium | reverse complement strand
CCTGTAAAGTATTACCGTTGATTTTTATATAAAGTTTTTGTGCAACACTAATGACTGGAATTAATAAATTTCAAGTCAATTCATGGTCATCTTAAGCATCTCGCATGCCTCATCCCTTGATTTGGCGGAAGTATGCAGGGACATTCCCGTATTGAACCGCTGCCTGTTGAAACTCTTAAACTCTTCTTCAGACAGCACATACTCAACAATAGGCATTTTCGAAGCAGTGAACCTTTCACGCAAAAATTCAAGGTACGTTTCCCCAAAAACCTTGTTTGGCATGTAGCCGAAATTCATTGAGCAATTCCCCCTGGTTTCCATCGCATCAAAAACCCAATGGTCTGCACGCCCGCAAAAATGAATCGCACCAGATCCAAAAGCCTTCAGTATCTTTTCATCATACGGTTTAATGAATTCCTTGTACATATCTTTTGAAAGATTTACCGCAGAGTCGTTACGGATAACCACCCTGCCTTTATAAAACTTGCCCTTGTCAAAGACAAAACCGTCTGCTTCGTCGTTGATCCCCTTTTTAATCTCTTTCAGGATTTTTATATAAGTTTCTGTAATAAGCTCTAAAAATTCTTTTAGCAGTTCCGGATAATCGTATACTGCAAGATATATATCAGATCCCCATACAAGATGCGCTATATCAAAAGGTCCCTGCAGGTCGGGATGGTTTATGCGTATATATTTGCTGCACTTGGGATAGTCAGCCAGTTTCTCCTTGAAAAATTCATGCAGCTCGAATATCTTTCCCCCAAAACCGGTTTTAATATCCGGAATCCCTTTTGATACTATTTCTTTTATATCATCTTCAGAATCAACATGTTCCACCCACGGCATGTTGTTGTCTACAATTCTGCTCTTCACTCCGAAAAGAGAAGGCATTATTCCTACGCCGTAATTAGCCCTTATGGTCGGATGGGAGCCGTCTTTTATGTCCGAAACCGCAATGCATCTTAAAAGCTCATTGAACATCATCTTTTCAAAGTCCTCATGGATTTCGGGTATTGAACAGGACTTGAACTCATTCTGCGGATAGCTTACGGATAAAGGCAGGTAATCAATCTTTTCAAAGTTTAGTGCCTTTTTGTGGTGTCGGATATTTTTTTCGATATGCTCGGTATCCATATTGTTTTCAAGATATTTTAATAATTCATCAAGCTTTGACATAAAAACACACTCCTTCTATCAGGATATCCCTGGCCACAACCGTATAACAGTTGGATTCATCCGGGAAAAGGATTTCCTTCAATTTCCCGTTGACCTATAGTTCAACATAATCACAATTGCTGTTTATTGAATGTATTTTTATATATGACTTTTTCAATATATCAAAAAAGGCAATTATTGTAAAGTGTTTGGAAACACATAAAAAGACGGGCAATTCCTCCCCGTCTTTCAAGAACTACAGAATGTAACTCGGCACTTCAGTTGCAGCTCTCCGGTTTTAATTCCCTGCTCAACTTTTTGATTGCCTTCTTTTCAATCCTTGATACATAAGACCTCGAGATACCAAGCATTTTTGCTATCTCCCTCTGAGTTTTGCTTGTTCCGTTGAGTAAGCCGTATCTAAGCTCGAGAACTGTTTTCTCCCGTTTTTTCAAAACCGCCTTCATCTTGTTATACAGCCTTCTCACCTGCATCTTCAGTTCTACTTCTTCTACAACCGATTCACCTTCATTGCCGATAACGTCAATCAGCATTATCTCATTGCCTTCTCTGTCAACTCCAATAGGGTCCTGCAAAGATACTTCACTTTGAATTTTCTTTGTTGACCTGATCTGCATCAGAATCTCGTTTGCCATTCCCGCACTGCGGAAACATTTCTTCCCCATTAAAAGATTCCGGTGGCGCAGGGAGTTCCATTTCGGGCATCTCTATACATTTACTTCCGAACAACATCATATCCAGCTTTTTCCCATCCCAGACTATCTTATCAACCACACTTTTTATCATTCTTCTCTTATCATCAACATCCATCAAATCCCACGCACTGTCGTGTAAAGTCCCAAGACTTTGGGCAACCAGTTCCAGATTCAATCCATTAAACTCTGCTGCTTTTTCCACGTTTTGCAGTTCGGACAGACGCTTTTTAATATTTTCCTTCTCTTTTGCCAATTCCTCCATGCTGCTGAAAATGATAGTTAAGACCTCATCCTTTTGCCCTTTTGATATGGCAGTTACCAAATTCTGAATTGCCATGTCCAATTCTGACATTTTTGTCTGCAGGGTTTCTATTTCTGATTGCAGGGCATCTTTTGCCGTATCCACCAATGTTTTTTTATCAAATATCTCCTGAAATACCGGTGAATTTTTTGACGCTAAATTTTTCAGTTCTTTGACTACAGAGGCATCAAGAGTATTACCATTAATATTTGCTATATCACATCGTGATTTTCGGCTCTTCTCCTTCATCTCGCACATATAGTAAAATACCTGCTCGCCATCCGCATTTGTTCTTTTCATTGATTTCGGCCTCATATAGCTGCCGCATTGGGAACATCGCAGAATGCCTGAAAGTAGAGATTGAGAGTTTTTTACTTTACGATAAGCTTTTGATTTATTCTGTGCCATCAGTTCTTGTGCTTCAATCCACACTGTACCTGAAACAATCCCTGAATGCATACCTACTGCTATGATCCACTCACTGTTATCTCTATACCTGTCACTGTAATTTTCCTTATCCTGCTTTGTTTTATTATACGCTGTTAAACCGTTGATTCCATTAAACTCTTCAGAATCAGAGCACACATCATAGCCATTCTCCATCAGATAATCATATAAAACCTTATCTGCAATGGCATACACAGGGTTTGAGAGAATAAATCTGATCGAGTACCTGTGAAAATCCAGTCCATTTTTAGTGTTAATATTGTTCTCAATCAGATATTTCTCTACCTTTGTTATGGACTTTAAACTTACATACTTATCATAAATCAGTTTCACCAGGTTTATTTCCTCAGGTATCGGTGTCAGCTTGAACATTTTTCGTTCTTTTCCGCTTGGATCAATGGAAGTAACTGCTTCAGACTTATAACCTGTAGGTGTTATCCCACCCAGCCAGCGCCCTGTTTTGGCAAGCTGCATCATATTATCCTTTATTCTCTCTGCTATTGTTTCTCTTTCAAGCTGGGAGAATACTGAAGCTATGTACATCATGGCCCGCCCCATGGGTGTGGTTGTATCAAACTGTTCCCTTATGGAAATAAAATTTACATTATATTTATTTAAATCTTTTATTAGCTGGGAAAAATCAGATACATTCCTGCTTATACGGTCCAGTCTATAGCAAATGAGTATATCAAATTTCTTTGCTCTGGCATCTTTAATAAGTTTCTGGAACTGTGGCCTGTTAGTATTACCTCCTGAAAACCCTTCATCTTCGTAAATTATAAAATCAGTATCCACAATCCCGAGATATTTCATCCCATGTTCTTTACATAGCTGTATTTGATTCTCTACGCTTTCGCCCTTACCTGTAAATTTACTCTTTCTTGAGTATATTGCAGCCTTCACGCACATCATTCCTTATAAATACTTTTTTTCAAGTGTTATTCTATCATTAAACTGTTAAATCCTCTATATATTGTTAAACAAACGTTTGATAACTTTTGTATATAATTTATTCTTTTCTTCATCACTGATAGGCAAGGTCAAAATATAGTCTTTTACAAATTGAATGTATGCCGTTCCCATTCTTCTTCTTATTTCAAACATATCTTCTTCGGTTTCCGGATAATGAACTTTAATTATATAAGAATCTTTTGACCTGGCCATACTCCCCCTCCTTCCTTTTTGTTCATATTCAATATATATGTGAGGTCGGCTTGTACCTTGCACTTTGAAGGTTAAAGTCTTTTTGCCAGTGCTTTTGGAGCATAAAATACCCCTTTGTCCGTATACTTATAAGCAAAGGGGCATCCCGCTAATCCTATGAAATTTAAATATTAAACTTTTTTCTCAAGTCTTTTACACTTTCATCATACTGAGCTATTGTTATGACATTTTTCTCAAGTAGGTTTATTAAAATTGCCAGTTGCAGCACATATTCCGGATTATAATCCATTTTTCTTTCTCCTCTCTTAAAAAATGTATAAAAAAAGACAACGGAAGTTTATGCTCCATTGCCTAATAGCTTCAAATTGCTTTATTCAAATGTCCTCACTACACACTCAACATGTGTCAGGTGCTGAAATATGTCTGCCAGCGTACCCCTTCACCCCCCCCTATCCATGCATCATCCCTAAAAACGGTATGCCATTTCTTCAATAAAATGATCTATAACGGAAAGACGTTTGACAATCTTTAGCTTAATACCGGTCTTTTTACAAAAGTCGTCCAATATAGCAGCCATTGCCTCGCTTCTTACCTGAATCTCTTTCGGAATTCCTTTTTCTAAACATATATTGATCAGCTTATTAAGGGTAACATTGGCGTCGTCATTAATGCTTTCATACATTTCAAAATCCATGATCGTACCGGATTTTTGCTCTGCAAGAATGAAAACTCTGGGAAAATACGGGCGTTCACCTTTGTTCTCCTGTACGGCAGAAGGTATATAGCAGGTATCGGCCTGAATAGAAACATTCCCCATATTTCCTGCCTTTTTTATCTTTTGAATAAGCACGTCATCATTGATTTTCACCGGGCTGTATGAAACTGTTGGAAATGCCAATTGCACCTCTTTGCTATACCATTCCAGCTTACCGTCCTTCTCTTCACTATATCTGACAATGGTTTTACCGTGCTCCATATCCATTTTTAGCTGTCCTGTCAAAACATTACCCGCCACAAAAAGTGTTTGCTTAAGAGCATGGGTTAAAAAAATGCATTCCTCTTCATTTATAAACCAGGGATTATATCTCGGTTCATAACGCCGGAACATCGGCCAGGCATTTTTGCCCCGAAACGATAGCCCCAGATCCTTTATTTGTTTCCTATCTTCATTGGTTAAAAAGTCTCTGTCTTCGAAGGAGCACATTAGGCAATTTTGAAAGTGCAGAGCTTGGTGACGAGGAATCGTGTCTGCATTTTCCATCAAATTATAAAACCCCCATATTCCTTCATTCCCAAGATATACACCAAGTGCGTAGTGCTCTCCAGCTCTACCCATAACGGAACAGTATCCCATCATCTTGTCCTTTGGATTTTCAACACAGATAATGTCAGCATCGTACAGCCACTTCCAGGGTTGTACCAGTTTAAAATCTGCCGCTGCCTGGTATAGCTCTTTTAATTGTTCATCCGTTGGTTTGTTGTTTATTCGCATGTATCTTACCGCTCCTATTATCTTCAGAATGAGTTACCACAGCATTTTTTATACTTTTTCCCGCTGCCGCAGGGGCAGGGATCATTGCGTCCAACTTTTCCAATAGATTGTTCCTCTTTCTTTAATTCCTGCCCGAATCTTTTGATTACCTCTCTGGAAGCGTTTTTCATTTCGGTATATCGGCTTTTTAGAATAGCGAATACCTCTGGTCTGTTATTATGAAGATACCTAATGACATCTGAGATCTTGCTTGCACCACACTTGTTGTACTCAACATCATACTTAAAGCTCTTTATATTCATCCTGACAGCAAACTCTGGTTCCTGTGTTTTCTTTGAAGCATCAATTTTAAAAAATGTAAGCACTACTTCATTACAAAGGCACTTAGGGTTAGAGCAATATTGATCATCAAAAAACCACTTCTCCGACTCATCAATCTCAAAAGAAAATTTGTCTATATCTCTGCTGCCAAAGACCTCAGAATATGCTAGCATTTTACCATCAAGAATCAATTTCACAGTGTTATCAGCTATATAATCCAAATAGTGCTTCTTTCCATATTCTTTGGCTTTAATAAAATGAGAAAGCAGTTTCTCTTTTAGTTCATCAATGTTCTCCATAAACTCTTTTATCATTTTATCAGCTTTAATCATTTTGTTAATTACTTTCTTCTCTGTTACCTTCCATGTACACATGTCTAATCTTATTACAAACCAATCATTTAGTGGCTTTCCATCCTCTGAAAGTTCAATAAATGTTAGTACAGCATCTGCACAGCTGCACACGGGATTAACACAGTATTCCTCATGAACCAGGATGTTGGAGTTAAAGCCGGTAAACCTTATTATAACGTAATCTATCTCTTCTCCTTCTGGTAATACTTTTGCATATGGCAAAACGCTTGTAGACATAAATTTTATTCTCCCTAATCAAGTTAAATTTATCATTTTATATCAATTAATTTCATACACCACAACATTTTTATGCTTTCTCCCGCTGTCACAGGAACAGAGATCATTACGACCAACAAAGTAGGTTAGAGATAACAGCTGTTATAAAGTCTACCACTCATAATCATCCGGATACTCGAGCGGAGCTTTGATATTATCCTCAGTCGTATTATAATATCTGGCTGCCTCTGATACCTCAAGCTTCTGTTTCCTGTATTCCTCATTATGCTCTGCCAATCTTTTCGTCATCGTAGGTATACTTTTCAGCCTCTTTTCATTATCCATATCTATATACCTGCAATTAAGCACATCCAGATATTGCGTTGCATAACCTTCAAACCAGGTGTAATCCTTATTCATCAAACTCATCATTCGACTGTAAGAAGCTTCTGAAACAGTTTCCTTAATACATTTTGCAATTGCCGCTTGAAACAAACGGACTTGAGCAATATTTTCATCCCAAATGGTTTGCTTGTCCAACATAAAATCATACTTTGATTTTGCTTTCCTTCTTCCATACAATTTGACAAAATCATTCAAAACCATAGTTACAAATAACACTTCGGGCCAAAGAACATAAATTTTCAAGTACACATTCTTTTCCGGAGCAATTACAGCCATACGTTTCATTTTTTCAGAATCCATGCTATTTTCAACAAATTCAATTTCCCGGTCTCCCATCATTGCATGCCGGATATCATAGCAAATACCAAGAACCCTTAATCGAGAACTCCCATGTGAAACAAAATCTTCTTCAAAACCCACAATATTGTGTAATGAATCGTATAAACCTTCAAAGTCTTTGAAGTCTCCATAAATTGCAACCTCTGCATTATTTGGAGTATTCTTTACGAAAATCATTTTTTTATCCTCATAGTATAATTACTCATAAAGCTTTTTCAAATCCACAAACCCCACATTGCCCATCGTTGCAGCAGTTTCTTCCAGTTCCTTAGTAAAACCTGATTTGGAAAACAGCATGTAATACTTACTTTTATATTGTTTAAAAAGCCCACTCTTTTCTACCAGTTCATTTAAAACTCCGATACCAGTCGGCTCATTTTTCCATTTGCATTCTCCGAAAATAGCGCTATCCTCATAAACGGCAAGAATATCAAATTCCTCCTGTCGCTTCTTCTCGGGATTGTTGCCCCACCACCTGCCTATCCTTCCAAACACAAAAGGCAATGACAGTTTCGCATTTTCCCTTATAAGGTACTGGGTAGAAATCTGTTCAAATATCAGCCCCATATAATTTGGAAGCTGGGGAGCAATCGATTTTTCATATACAATATCGGATAATCCTGTTGCTATACTGCTCATATTGCCGGGAATAAACCTATACCAGAAGCGGAACATCTGATCATCCAGCAAATAAATACTTTTCCGGCTTTCATCTTCTGTCAGAGGCTTATCTTTTTTAATAATCCCTAATGCCATGAGTGCAGAAATATATTTTGCACATTTATTGCTTTCAAGACCATTCTTTGTAGCAATTTCATTAAGCTTTGAGGCTCCGTTTGCAATAGCCGCAATAATCCCGTTGTAGGTGGCAGGTTCTCTTAATTCCTGCTTTAAAAGGTTTACAGGTTCTTCAAACAAGTGTCCGGATTCGCTTAGGAATAAATTCTCAATATTCTCCTTAACACTCAAATTCAATCTGATTCTGGCCAGATATTCAGGAACTCCCCCTGTTACTCCATATAGTACAGCTTGCTCCTCAGCACTAAAACCATTCAGAAGCAGGGCAGATTCATAATAAGTAAAGGGTTTGATTTTAAACTGGGCAGTTCGTCTTCCATACAAAGGACTTTTATATCCTAAAACCTGATATTCCATAAAGCTCATAGATGAACCGCAAAGAATCAAAAAGAGTTTGCTGTCCTTAAGTTTCATATCAATATGAGCTTGTATAATTGATGAAATTGCCCTATTGCTTTGAGCGAGATAGGGATACTCGTCAATAACCAGTATAACTCTTTCATCACGGGATATTTTGTATATATAGTCAAAGGCTTTTTCCCAATTTGAGAAATATACATTTCCTTCTGATTCCTTTGAAGTCACAGCAAAAACATCCGTACTGAAATTTTCTATATTAATCAAATCATTTGCTTCACGGGCAATAAAGTAAATAGCTTTTTTACCTTTGCAGAATTCTTTAATGAGAGTAGTTTTGCCAACTCTTCGTCTGCCGTATATTACAGCAAACTCAAATTGTCCACTTTCATACATCATGTTTAATTTTTTAAGTTCCTGTTGTCTTCCCACAAACATGTATAATCACCTCGCTATTTACAAACTCATAAGTTTGCAACTTATAAGCAGATGTTATCATATTGTTTTTGGGAAATCAAGTTTAGGCTTTATATTACTCGGTTATCTGATTCTTTTCATTCTATGCTTTCAACAAGCGGGTAGCGATGGGAGTACCTGAATGTTTCCGCAGTGAGAGGATGGCATTTTCAATACACCTTGCTGCATAGGTCGCCAGCCTTGTTCCCTTTTCATGGTCGAAGGTGGAAATAGCCTTTATAAGTCCTATGGTTCCGATGGATATCAGGTCATCGCAGTCATTCCCGCATGAATTGTATTTTTTAACTATGTGTGCAACGAGTCTCAGATTCCTTTCTATCAGTATATTTCTGGCTTCTTCACTGCCTTTTCTATATTCATCGATATATATCTGTTCTTCCTCTTGTGAAAGCGGTAATGGAAATGAATTTGCATTTGATACGTATCCTATAAGGAAAAAAAAGTTTTCTAAAACATCTGCTAGCGCTGAGAAAAGGATTGGCAGCAAAAAAAGGCACCCCCTAAAAATAGGCTACCTTATAAGTATATGATGATATTCATAAAAATGTGCATACTTTTTCCAAATGGGAACTTATTTGATTTCCATCTGAAACAGAGGGGCCCCAATCTTTAAAGTCAGATTACGGCCTTTAACCGGAAGTGGTTATATTCCGGGTAGCTATTATGTTAGCGCCTGTACCCAGGATGTTTTCTATTATGACATCTCCCGGTTTAACAGGCGCTGAAACCTCTGCCGCGTTTATCAACTTCATACATTCAAACAGCAGGCCTTTGGGGACCGGCTTGTCAGTCTTCACCGGAAGCATCTGAATTTTTGAATTTTTCAATTTCACCGTTGAGGTCAGTACTCTGGACGGGTTGGTCATCTCCGAAACTGCATAGTCATAACCTCTATTGCAGGTATTACCTTCTACCGACATAACCCTGCCGTTATCCATAAAGACTTTTAAGCTGCACCCTATCGGGCACACTACGCAAACCATATTTTTCTCTTCAACCATAATAATCATCCTTTATAAAGCCAGCATATAAATTCGCAAACAATTTTCTACAGCAGACCTATCATGTCTGCAAGTCTTGGAAAAACAAAGTCCGGCACAATATCAGAGGCACTGATATCACTTTCCTTTGTCTCTCCGGAAAGTACCAGAATACTTGTCACACCGTTTTTATATCCGAGTGCAATATCAGTGTATAGCCTGTCTCCGATTATAGCCATCTCATCCTTACTATACCCGGTCATGCTGCTGATTATATCGACTGTTTCGCTGAAGGGCTTTCCGAAGAACCTCGGCTTGACACCTGTAGATGCCGTTATGAGAGCACATATGGCTCCACTGTCAGGTATGAAACCGTCTTCAGTAGGACAGTTGATATCCATATGTGTAGCCATGAATTCAGCACCTTCCCTGATATATTTACACGCCTTTGAAAGCTTTTCATAGGTTAATGTGGTGTCAAAGCTCGTCACAACTATATCCGGATTTTCCTGCACAAGATTTATTCCGGAAGCTTTAAAGCTGCTCTCCAGGAGCTCTGTTCCGACCAGATATACCCTTTTTGCAGATCGGTTTTCCAGGAGGTATTTTATTGTGACATCCCCCGCCGTTGCGATATTTTTTCTCACTATTGCGCAGCCCATGCCTTCAAGCTTTTTAATATAAAATTCCGGTGTTTTCGATGCATTGTTTGTGAAAAAAAGGAACTCCCGGCCGGTAGCCCTTATTTTGGCTATAAAATCAAGTGAGCCTTCAAAAAGCCTGTTTCCCAAATAAAATGTCCCATCCATATCAAGTACGAACAGTTTTTTGTTCTTTAAAGCTTCAAAGTTGTTGTTCATATTGCCCCCCGGTTAATAAAATTCATCCTATTTGCAAAAATTTTTATATTTAAATATTTTACCCCAACTGCACCCCTTGATTAGGTTTGCAGTCCAATCTTTATAATTATAGCATATGATGTGAACCATTTAAAACAACTATGCAGTCGTCTTTCGGATTTCAACCATAATATCCCTGCTGTCCCCTATCTTATCCAGCAGTTTATCCGCCACCCTGATGCTCTCCATTTCTCCAGGTGAAACCTTTGTCTTCCTTACTGAAAAAACCACCTCTTCACCTGCTTTTACCACTATCTCGACATTTCTGTACACATCAGCCGTCCTGAAAAACAGCTTGCTCTCCTTTTGAACAAATTCCCTGCGTATAAAGTGAGGTACTACATACCTTATCCCACTGCCGGCCGATGTTTTTATGCTTTCGATGCTTTTGCCGGCATTATCCCCTCTATTTGCATAAATTGCTGCGCACCTTCCAGCCAGCCGGCTTTCTTCGGTTACGTAGTCCACAAGGTCATGGACATGCACGACATTGCCGCATGCGAATATTCCACTTGCGCTGGTCTCCATCGATTCGTTCACTATGGGTCCCGAGGTAACAGGGTCAATTTTTATACCGGCCTCCCTGGACAATTCATTTTCAGGTATCAGGCCTACCGAAAGCAGAAGTGTGTCACATTCAACATACTGGAATGTCTCAGGCTTGGGCTTCAGGTTCTCATCCACTTCCGCCACCGTCACACCCTCCAGCCTTTCCTTTCCATGTATCTGTGCAACTGTATACTTTAATTTTAAAGGTATGTTGAAATCTTCAAGGCATTGCACAATATTTCGCATGAGTCCTCCGGAGTATGGGAGAATCTCGCATACCATTTTGACCTCTGCACCCTCAAGAGTCATACGGCGTGCCATAATCAGCCCGATATCCCCTGAGCCGAGTATTACAACCTTTTTGCCTGGAAGATATCCGTTTATATTGACAAATTTCTGTGCGGTTCCTGCCGTAAAAATTCCTGCCGGCCTGGTACCCGGTATGTTCAGGGCACCTCTGGACCTTTCCCTGCAGCCCATTCCCAGCACAACCGCTTTGGGTCTTAGTTTAAAAAGTCCGTCACTGCTGTTTACAGCTGTTATGGTCTTATCCTGTTCAATTTCAAGCACCATGGTATCGAGCATGAATTTGATTCCCAGGTCTTCTGCCTGCTGTATGAATCTCCAGGCATATTCAGGCCCTGTAAGCTCCTCACCGAAAATATGCAGCCCGAAACCGCTGTGTATGCACTGTTGAAGGATTCCACCCATTTCTGCATCACGCTCTATCACCAGCACATTTTCTGCACCCTGTTTTTTTGCTTCTATTGCAGCTGCAAGCCCCGCGGGGCCTCCACCTATGACAGCCACGTCAATATTGTCCATTATTCCGCCCTCCGTTATTTGGTCCTACCAATAAGAATCCTTGAGTTCCCACCCATTTTCGTCACTTCTTCCATTGGAATTCCCAGTTCTCTTGACAACAACTCCGCAATCCTGGGTGTGCAGAAGCCTCCCTGGCACCTGCCCATACCCGCTCTGGTCCTTCTTTTTACTCCATCCAGAGATCTGGCTCCTGTAGGCCTTCTAATGGCATCAATTATCTCACCCTCGGTCACCTTTTCACACCTGCATACTACATGCCCATAACCCGGGTTTGCTTTAATTGCCTGCATTTTTTCACTCTCATTCAACTCGCTGAAGCGTTTGATATGGCTTCTGTGAGGATTGAAAGAACTTTTTACCTCAAGCTTGAGGCCGCACTTTCCCAAAATTCCGGTTACCATTACAGCTATTGCTGGCGCTGAAGTCAAGCCCGGAGATTCAATACCTGCAACATTTATGAAACCTTTTACCCTGCTGTGTTCCTCAATAATAAAATCACCTGTGGAGGGTGTCGCCCTGATTCCTGCAAATGAGGTTATTACTTCTCGTGTGTTGATTGAGGGTACTGATTTTAATGCGCCCTGTATAACCTGGTTCAATCCCCCGCGGCTGGTCGAATCATCGCTCCTGTCTTCAATATCCGTTGCAGACGGGCCTATGAGCAAGTTGCCGTCAACCGTAGGGCTGACCAGTATACCCTTTCCCATCTTTGAAGGCACCTGGAATATAACCGAGTTAACAGTCTTTCCCTGTGTTTTGTCCATCAGCAGGTATTCCCCCTTCCGGGGAGTGATGCTGAAATCGGTTTCTCCCACCATGGATGAAACGGAATCCGAATAAACCCCTGCAGCATTGACAATATGCCGGGCTTCTATTTCACCTCTAGTAGTGAAAATACGGAATCCGGCATTTTCCTTTGTTATTCCCCTGACCTCACATCCGCACATGAGGACCGCTCCGTTTGCAACCGCATTCTCCATTGCACTCAATGTAAGTTCATAGGGACAAATTATTCCCGCAGTGGATGCGTACAATGCCCCCACGGCATTTTCCGTTATATTGGGCTCCACTTCTCTCAAACGGAGACTGTCCACTATTTGCATATCCTCCACACCATTTGCCAGGCCTCTTTGATACAACTCCTTGATTTTGTCCATATCCTCTTCACTGAATGCGATCACCAGTGAGCCGTTCCTTATAAAAGGAACTTCCAATTCTTTGGCAATCTGCTCCATCATTTCATTTCCGCATACATTCAGCCTTGCCTTCAGACTGCCCGGTTCCGCATCGAAGCCCGCATGGACAATCCCGCTGTTAGCACTGCTGGCCCCCAATCCCACATCCTCTTCCTTTTCAAGGACGCAGATATCAAGCTCGTATTTTGACAGCTCCCTGGCTATAAACGAACCTGTAACACCGGCACCTATAACTGCAACATCATATATCAAATCCATTCACTCCATTCCAATAAAAAAAGCCACACAAAACAAGGGACTTATATCCCTGTGTTTCAATGTGACTCCAATTCTCCACACATTTATTATATTGAATTTATCTTAAGTTTACTACATCAGCAGTAATATTACAATACCCAAAGCTCCTTGCTGCCGGTTGAGGCTCCGATAGCACCGGACTTCAGTATTTCAATTATATCTTCCTTTGTGCTAATCAGTCCACCGGCAATGACAGGCAGCGAGACCTCCCTGCATATTCTTTTTATTACACCCGGCATCACGGCAGGCATGATTTCTATCATATCTGGTTTGACATTGTTCACTGTCTTTATAGTTGTTTCATATGACAGGCTGTCCACCAGAAAAAACCTCTGTATGGCAAACATCCCCCTGTCCTTCACAAATTTTATATTGCCGCTTTTGGTGCTGATTATACCGTTGGGGGCAATGACCTCCGTTATGTATTCAATAGCCTTTTCGTCCTTGCCAAGGCCTTCAAGAAAATCTATATGCACAAAAACGTTCTTTTCATGGCTTTTTACTTTCTCGACAAGCCTTTTGATATTGAAAATATCTGCATGCAGCAAAAAAACTGTAGTTACCTGTGATTGGACGGCCGCCTCAATATCGGCTTCTTTCCTTACGGCAGCGATAACAGGGTTCATCTCAATTTTCTCAATTACATCATTCATCATGGAATTCCTTTATATTGAATTACTTTATTCTAATTC
>CALMWN010000373.1 GCA_937873555.1 uncultured Clostridia bacterium | reverse complement strand
AAATGCCGGGTATCCTGTGGCACTGGCTGCTACTCTGGATAATCTGAAGGCGGCAGCCGCAGGGGAAAATGAAGAGTGGACGAAACTCTATCCCGGATTTGCAGAAACTGCCGAAAAGGAAGGTTTCCCTGAAGTAGCAGCTGCATTCAGGTTGATTTCGAAAGTGGAAGAAAAGCACGAAGCGAGGTACAACAAGCTTGCAAACAATGTCGAAAGCGGCAGGGTATTCAAAAAAACAGAAACGGTCAAGTGGAAATGCAGAAACTGCGGGTATATACACGAAGGAGCCGAAGCTCCTGACAAGTGTCCTGCATGCTTGCATCCACAGGCATTTTTCGAGGTGTTCGTAGAAAATTATTAAAAAGTTATAAGATGAACAAAGGTGGCCTTGCCACCTTTGTTCATCTTATGTTTTCTTACCATCTGCCTCTGCGCCTTGACTTTGGCTTTCCCAGTATTTCGGAATATATGATTCCCTGCAGGAGCTTCTGAGGGTCCATATCAAATAAAGCCTGAGTGTCGGTGCTGTCAGCATTAATTTTGACCGGCAAGGTCCCGGCTGCCGGAGAAAGCTGTACAGAAGCCGGAACAACCACTTTTTCAGGCTTTATTACAAAGTCCTGCTTTTCCTTCTCTCTATTCAATTTATCAATACCAACCCGGTTTTCAGACGGCAAGGATATCAACCCCTTTAATATTCATAATTCCTGCATGTATCAGGATTTCTTTTCACTGCTTTCGGGAACGTCGGGCTTGCTTACCTTTGAAATGGAGTCTCTCATCTGTGTATCAGCGATGATATTCTGCATGTTATAATAGTCCATGACTCCCAGCTTGCCTTCCTTCAGAGCTGTTGCCATAGCCTGCGGCACCTGTGCTTCGGCTTCGACAACCCTTGCCCTCATTTCCTGAACAACAGCCTTCATTTCCTGCTCTTTTGCCAATGCCATTGCCCGTCTTTCTTCAGCCCTTGCCTGTGCAATATTCTTATCAGCCTCGGCCTGCAGAGTTTGAAGCTGAGCCCCGATATTCCTGCCGACATCCACGTCTGCTATATCTATTGACAAAATCTCAAATGCCGTTCCTGCGTCAAGACCTTTATTCAAAACCGTCCGTGATATTTTATCGGGGTTTTCCAGAACTTCCTTGTGGGATTCGGAGCTGCCGACTGTGGTGACTATACCTTCGCCAACCCTTGCCAGTACTGTTGCTTCACCGGCACCGCCTATAAGCCTGTCAAGGTTTGCTCTTAATGTTACACGCGCTTTTACAATCAACTCAATACCGTTCTTGGCGACTGCAGATACGCTGGGAGTTTCAATTACTCTGGGGTTTACACTCATTTTGACGGCTTCTAGCACATCGCGGCCGGCCAGATCGATTGCTGCAGCCCTCTCAAACATAAGATTCATATCCGCCCTGTGAGCTGCAATCAAAGCATCAACAACCTTGTCTACATTTCCACCCGCAAGATAGTGAGCTTCCAGCTGATTCACGTTAATACCAAGGCCTGCTTTTGTTGCCTTGATAAGAGGCAGGACAATCCTGGAAGGAATGACTCTTCTCAACCGCATTCCTATAAGATTGAAAATTCCTACCCTCACGTTTGCGGCAAAAGCCGAGATCCACAGACCAACAGGTATAAAGCTGAAGAAAAATGAAATAAAGACAATTATAAAGCCAAGGGCAATGATGAACATAACAAGCTCCTGCATGATAAAAATCCCCTTTCATGTATTTTTTAATATTATACGGAAATTATATGCATATGTCGGTTTTACGGCAACCGGCGCACAACTATTTTTCTTCCTTCGACCATTATAATTTTTACTGCAGTGTCCTTTGGAATAAATTCCCCCTCCGAGACAACATCAAGCTTTATAC
>CALMWN010000372.1 GCA_937873555.1 uncultured Clostridia bacterium | reverse complement strand
TCATAGAAGAATGCAAGCCTTCCGTCGCCTGAACCTGCAACCTTTGGGGTTATAAAGAATTCGTAACCCTTTTTGCACAAGTAATCATATGCTTCATCCAGAGTTTGCTTCTTATCTGTAAGGAATGCAATATGCTGCAGTCCGAGATTTGATGCGCCCGGCTTGCCCTTTATCAACTCTATCAGGCCTTCTGAAATCTGAACATATACAAATCGTCCGTCACCTGAAGTTGCTTTTGCATCTCTGACTATTTTTCCTCCAAGCACATTTGTATAAAAATCTACTGATTTGTCAATGTCCCCTACCCTTATTCCGATATGGTTCAATTCTTTAATCATTTTTTGTGACCTCCGATAAAATTTTGTGTGCTTTATGTTGCAGTACATGAATTGCCACTTACGGGCGCGGTTTGTTCCATTCTGCATAGCCTTTGTTGTAGGTTGCCAGGACTTCATCTATGCCCATGCTCTTAATTTTTTTGACATAATCATCAAACTTGGATACCGGTTCAGCTCCAATGATTAATTTTATTACCATTTCATCGGTATAAGTAGTGATATCAGCCATCTTCGAACGGATTGCCCTGCTCTCTGCATCTGTAAAAGGAAGTGCCTGCACAACATAAGGCAGCGATTTGTCATAGAACGGCTCTATGCGTTTGTAAGCCTCTGTTGTGAGAGGGTGCCACATTGCAAAGCTTCCCAGGGCCTTGTTATAGGCAGGATGCTGTCCGCGCGTCGTATATTTGCTGAGCGCCTGCTGTGTGGACAAGCCGTCGGGGTTCTTCAAAACATAATCCGTATACCGGAACTCTCCATTCGGACCGTATTTGAAAGTAACATCCTTGGGTCCGAAGATATTCAGGAAGGCTCCGCCTGTTTCAGGTGTATAGTCATAGAACCAATCCAGCCATTTGATGGTCTCTGCCGGATATTTATTGGTCTTGGTGACAACTCCGCCGATCAGATCGGTACGGACAAAGCTTGCACAGCCCGGATGGAGCTGAGTACCGTCTGTCGCTTTTATCGGCTCTGTGCCATAAAGCTTGAAACCGCTGATTTTTGGTGCGATTGTAGACATGTATGTATTGAGTGCGCCGTTCAATTTACCCCTATATGAACCTACAAGGTTCTGAGCCACCTTTGTGTCGAACTTTTTACTGTCATTGGTAGCAATATCGGGGTCAATTATCTTCTCGGCATAAAGGCCGCTTACCCAGGTCAGGAAGTCCTTGTACTTGGGTTCTATATTGCTGTACTTGATTTTGTTGCCATCCTTGACATCTACATAGAAGGTGTCCAGCATGCCGAAAGCAGCCACCAGTGAACGTACCGAACCTATAGTAGAACCTGAATACGGGATTTCATCCTTCTTTCCGTTACCGTTTAAGTCAGTATCCCTCACAGCCCTCCAGTAGGCTTCCCAATCAGCGATTGTGACAGGCAGCTTCATTCCCAGCTTATCAAGCCAGTCGCCTCTTAAAACCAAGGGGTCGTTTGCAGCCAGGCCGTCGAACAGCGGAAGAAACAGTATATCTCCATTAGGCTCTTCAAATGTTTTTTTGGTTTCCGGGAATTCACTTACAACCTTGTTGAATACAGGAGCATCCTTCAGATATTTCTGAACCGCCATTACTGCTCCGGATGCCTTAAGCTGTGTATACTCAGTCGGTGTCAGGTTCCAGAACATGTCGGGCAGTGTGCCTGATGCGAGCACTATGTTGAAACGCTCGGATGAAGTCTGATCCGGCGGCTGCTCCCATTCTACGGTTATATTTGAGCGCTGATTATGCATTTTGAAATGTGCAAGCTGGTCATAAGGCGCTACATCCGGCCCCTTTTTTGCATAAATCTTCAGCTTGATAGGCTTCACTGAAAATGGATATGTTATAGCTCCACCGGATGCCTGAGTGCCTGCCACAGCCTGGGAGGATGCAGGTTTTGCACTTGAAGGCGATGCCGGTTTTGAACAGCCTGCAAACAATGCTGCAACCATACACAAAACCATAAGCAATGAAATAACCCTCTTCATTTTCATTTTCCCTCTCTCCTTGTTATAGTTGGCTTGTTAAATAAACAGCTTTCATGCTGCCGTTGAATGGCAGCATGCTTACGCTGGATATTCTGGTTTTATCCTTTTATTGATCCGACCATTACGCCCTTTACAAAGTATTTCTGCAGAAACGGATAAAGGCATATGATAGGGAGTGTTGCAACGACCATGGTTGCATACTTTATGCCCTCGCCTATCATTTCGGTATCGCCAACCGCCGTAGCGCCGCCGATGCTGGTGCTCCCCTGGATGACGATTTCCCTGAGAATCAGCTGCAATGGGTACCTGGCCCTGCTGGACATGTATATGAAGGCATGGAACCAGCTGTTCCAGTGCCCTACACCGTAAAACAGCACCATGACGGCTATAATCGCCTGTGATGTGGGCACAACTATCCTGAAATAAAACTGCAGGTCGTTTGCTCCATCCAGTGCAGCCGCTTCCTGGAGTTCAGACGGTATGTTCGTTGCATAGAACGTTCTCATGACGATGGTATTGTAAACACTTACAGCACCCGGTAAAACCACCGCCCATATCGTATCCAGAAGATGAAGATTCTTTACCAGCAGGAAGGAAGGTATCATCCCTCCGCTGAAAAACATGGTAATCATCAGTACCGTAGTGAAAAAACCCCTCCCGTAGAAGTCGCGTCTGGACAGCGGGTACGCTGCGAATGATGTCAATGCGACACTGATGGTTGTACCTACTAACGTATAAATGATGGTGTTCCCATAAGCCCGTATAATTTCCGGATGCTGGAATACTATCTTATAAAGCTTCAAAGTTGGCTCGACCGGCCATAAAACAACCTTTCCGCTCAAAAGTGCAAACGGGCTGCTGAATGAACCGCTGACAAGCACCACAAGCGGGTAAAGGACTGCTGAAGCAATGACACACAGGATTATTGAGATCACTATCTCAAACACCCTGTCCCCAAAAGTAATTCTCTTAACGCTCATGCTTCATTCCCCCCTTACCATAGGCTTGTTTCGCTCAGTTTTTTGCAAATTGCGTTGAACGAAACAATCATAATCAGATTTAATACCGAATTGAAAAGGCCTACAGCTGAAGCGAAGCTGTACTCCATGCCTTGAAGGCCCCGCCTGTAAACATATGTGGAAACAACGTCCGCGGTCTCATATGTCAATGGATTATACAGCAGCATTATCTTTTCAAATCCCACGCTGAAAACTCCGCCTATTCTCATTATCAGCATTATTATGATGGTAGGCAGGATTGCAGGGATTGTGATGTGCAATATCTGCCTGAACCTGGAGGCTCCATCTATTACAGCTGATTCATACATGGACGGATCTATGCCGGTTATGGCGGCAAGGTAGATTATAGAACCCCAGCCTGTTGTCTGCCAGATTCCCGATCCTACATATACAAAAGGGAACCATGCCGGCTCCGACATGAATGCTATCGGCTGGCCTCCAAGTATTTTTATTATCTGATTGACAACACCGGTATTGGGTGACAGCACCGATATAACCATACCCGACACCACCACAATGGATATGAAATGAGGC
>CALMWN010000371.1 GCA_937873555.1 uncultured Clostridia bacterium | reverse complement strand
CTTATGATCAATACTGCAGGTCCATATTTGGTTTGCAGGGCTTTTGCCGGTGAGATGGTCAAACAGGGATGGGGGCGTATAATAAATATTACTTCGGCGGCTTCGCTTGGTGAACCTAAGGGCACCAACAGTGCATACGCAACTAGCAAAGTGGCATTAAATCATTTTACAAGGCAGCTGGCAGCAGAACTTGCCAATACCGGCGTAACGGCAAACGTTATTCATCCCGGAGAGGTGAAGACCGATATGTGGGCAGCCATACGAGATGATTCAATGGCTTCCGGAACAGGTGCCATGAGAAGTTGGGTGGAGTGGGTAGACAGGACAGGTGGAGACCCTCCGGAAAAAACCGTTAAACTGATTATGGATTTGCTAAAGTCGGAATCAGATAAAGTAAATGGGCGCTTTTTATGGATTGAGGATGGTCTAAAAAAGCCTATGCCCAGTTGGGATTAACCACATTATATTAATAACATATCGACTTAGAGTTAATTGATGTGTTTTTGCCCCGTTGGAAGCGCTCCTGTGAGGAGACAAAAACGCGACAATTATTCAAATACTTATGGAAACTGTCTCATAAATTATATACAAAGCCGAATCTATTGGCATAAATACCTCCATTCACTGTAATATTTACAATGTTCGATGATTTCCTCCTGAAATCTGTAAAATAGAATCAGTGAAGCAGTGATACCCTGTTTGATGTTTATAAAAAATGCCTGTCTAAACAAGCCTGTCAATAATATCAGGAGCCGGTACCTTTCCGAAGTTTGCTGCTATTGCCCTTAAAGTATCAATTGAGGGTTTCTGTTTGCAGCCTCCAAGGGACATGACCTTGATATGGATTTCGGCGGCTTTTTCAACGGTATCGATGAGACCGAAAGCGGTATCAAGATCATCTCCGGTTGCAAATATCCCATGGTACTGCCACACAACCATGTTTCTTTTCCTGAATGCTTCAGCCGTAGCGTCGGCAATTTGATCGGAGCCTGCCATCATCCATGGAAGGAATTCCACACCCTCCGGGAAAACAACGATACACTCCGCATGCATCTCCCACAGGAGCCTTGTCAGGCTGCACGTATCAAGCTCAAGGGCATAGGTAAGGGCTATGAGATTTGCCGGATGCGTATGTATCAATGCCCGGTCACGCCCGTTTGTCATGTTCTTTCTTACGGAGTGTGCCTGCAAATGGGCTGCAAGCTCCGAAGTGGGCCGGCCTCCATCTTTATAGCCCCATACGGTTCTATAATTTTCACCGGACTTGTCTACCTCTATGATACCAAGACTGGCCTCAGGGTCTACCGGGATATTCCGGATGTATTTGCCTGTGCCGCTCACGAGGAAATAATCCCCCCCTATACCGGGCAGCTGCCTGCTCAGTTTCTGCCATGGGGATTTATTATTGAAATTGCAATGCAATTCTTCAGTATCAAGCCTTACGCTTATATTCCCGGCATTCCTTTCCGCCCAGCCTTTTGTCCAGATATCATTACTGGTTTTTATTATTTCTTTTAAAAAGCTGTTTGTTTCACTCATCTTGCTCCTCCGATACTTAGACTGCTTTGTTACATTATTAATTTATGGAAATTTTGCAGTGTAAATTTCTATTGAAGAAAAAGTGAGAATGCTTCTATATCACTTGTTTCTTCAATAATAATTCCAAAGTAACAAAGTAGTACTAATCGATAATGTTTATTATTTTGTGTGCAATATATTCATATTATCAGAATTAATGCACGGCTTCCATATATGACACATACTTTGATAAAATAATCCTGATTACAGGAGCGATTCAAATGTAAAGGGGCTTTTATCATGGATTATGGGTTTATACCATATCTCACCTATGTTTACTTTTTAAAACAAAAGAACTATAATAATTCCTGTCTCTTATACACATCTGACGCTGCCGACGAAGAGGATAGTG
>CALMWN010000370.1 GCA_937873555.1 uncultured Clostridia bacterium | reverse complement strand
AAATTAATATTATCAAATATCAATTCGGTCTCAGAGGCTTTGATTGTTTCAAATTCAATCTCTTGAAGTATATCTTTTATTACAGCCCTGTTCCTTTCATCGCCGAAAAATCTGACGTATGCCTCCGCCATGACCTCACCGACGCCGTTTATTTCAAGCAGCTGTTCATATGATGCATTCTCGATATCGCTCCATTTATGGTTGAATTTCCTGCAGATCAGTTTTGCGTTGGACAATCCGACATTTGGTATGCCCAAACCATAAAGCAGCCTCACCGCATTTGTCTTTCTTGATTTTTCAACGGCAGCTGTCAGTTTGCTAAAGGATTTTTCGCCGAAGCCTTCCATCCCGACAATTTCTTCCTTGTGTTTTTCAATACGGAATATATCGGCAAGTTCTTTTATCAGCCCTTTTGCAATGAATTTTTCTATGGTTGCCTCCGATAGTCCCTCTATATTCATTGCATCCCTGCTTACAAACAGTGTGAATAATTTGATCTGTTTGGCAGGACAATCGGCATTGGTGCAATACAAATATTTCACATCATTATTCTGTTTTGTCTCAGTCTCTCCACCGCAGACAGGGCAGTGCTCCGGTATCTCTGCCATTCCGCTTCTGGTCATATTCCCGGATACCTGGGGGATAATCATGTTTGCTTTATAAACCTGTATGGTATCCCCAATCCCAAGCTCCAACCCTTCCATGATGCTTATATTGTGCAGGCTGGCTCTGCTCACTGTCGTACCTTCAAGCTCAACCGGCTCAAATATCGCAACAGGATTGATCAGCCCTGTCCGGGACGCACTCCACTCAATTTCGATAAGCCTTGTTTCTTTGATCTCATCACGCCATTTGAATGCTATCGAGTCCCTGGGGAACTTTGCCGTTGTTCCCAGGGATTCACCGTATGCGATATCGTCATATGCCAGGACCAATCCATCCGATGGAAAATCATATTCCTCAATATGCTCCGCAAACCATGACACTGCTTCTTCAAGCCCCGAAGAATTTACTTTTTTAAATTCAACAACTTCAAAGCCCTGAGCCTTTAACCAGTTCATCTGAGCTGATCTCGAATTTCTTAAGTCTACATTGTCCGCCTTTACCAATGAGAATGCAAAGAAATGAACATTCCTTTCGGCCGTGACCTTGTTGTTCAGCTGTCTTACCGAACCGCTGCAAAGATTTCTCGGATTTTTATACCTGGCACTCACATCATCAATTTCATCGTTGATTTTTTCAAAATCCGAATAGCTGATGACAGCTTCTCCTCTTAAAATAAGATTGCCCTTATGTGAAATATTTACAGGTATGTTTTTAAATACCTTCACGTTGTTCGTCACTACTTCTCCGACTTCACCATTTCCCCTGGTGACAGCCTTTACCAGTCTGCCGTCAGTATAAGTCAATACTATTGTAAGGCCGTCCAGCTTCCAGGAGAGTATTCCTTCTTCCTTACCAAGCCATTCCTTTAAATCGGCTGTTTCTTTTGTTTTATCCAGAGACAGCATTGGAAATTCATGCCGCTCTTTAGGTAAACTGGTCAGCAACTCATACCCTACATGTATTGTCGGGCTGTTGGACAAAACTACGCCTGTTTCTTTTTCAAGCTCTGATAATTCATCGTATAACCTGTCGTATTCCAGATTGGACATAATTTCCCTGTTTTCCTGATAATAAGCTTTAGATGCCTTGTTCAGCAGTTCGATCCTGTCCTTCATCAATTGGAGCTTATCCATAATGCTGCTGCCCTCCACCATTTGAATGTATACGAAATATCAACCGTGTATCCGAAATTGTGCACCGGCTATTTCCCACGTGTTTATCTCTTGCCTCTTGCAGCCTTCCTTGTTTTCAACAGCGTGA
This sequence comes from uncultured Clostridia bacterium, assembly GCA_937873555.1. Lineage (GTDB taxonomy): Bacteria > Bacillota > Clostridia > Acetivibrionales > CALMWN01 > CALMWN01. The sequence goes on along the minus strand of CALMWN010000370.1, from coordinate 7,438 downwards.
CGTAAATTGCAAAGAGCGCCGCTGCAAGCCAGATGAATCCCCATAAAATTGCAGGCAGGCCTGTCATCTGTGCAAGCTGTACAGCATCAGTCAGTGGCTGCTTTACGCCTAGGCCCTGGATCATATGAAACCGGATATTAAGCTGCAGTAATATTGTATCTACAAATGTATCATAAACGGCATACGCAACGCTTGAAATTCCTATGATATCTATAACCAAGTCGTTGATTTTTTCATTCTGCACCATATACAGCAAAAGTGCAGCTCCTGCAAATATTATCGAATACAGCAGCATAAAAGACAGCCCTGAGAATTTGAACGAAATTGCAAGAAAAAGTATTGCGAGGGTGCCGAGTATGTATTTTTTGAAGCCTGTCCTTTTAAGGTACAGTATCAGAAGAGCAAAAAGCACACTGCCCAGATAACCGCCGTTTGCTATCATAAAACTGGAAAACCAGCCCTTTGACTGGACAACAGTATATCCGCTCTCATTCAGGCTTACGTTAAACTCCTGTATTCCATATCCGAAAACAAACGCCATCAGAGAATGCCCCAGTTCATGCAGGATAACCGTAAAAATCTTCAACGGCTTTATTACAACCGAGTTCCATAGTACAAGAACCAAAACCAGTATCAAAGTATATCTGCCAAGCTGCCTCATGTTTACCTCCCGGAAAGCTGCTGTAATGTACTGCTTTAAGAAGCCCCATTCAATCTGAATTTGGACTGTTCAAGTTTTTCCATCTGTCATAAATTATACATTCAGGTGAAAAAAAAAGAAAGGTTTTCCCCTTCTTTTGGCATACAAATTATCAATACGGTAAAGTATTCTTATTACATTTACTTGCAGCTTTCAATGAATTGATGATGTAACAAAGCCGGTCAATGCACATACCTGTTGACATCCTGAAGGGTAATCCCTTTGTGAAGTGCGATATTCAGGCCATTTGCTATCACCTTCGATATTTTTTCTATGATATCGTCAATTTCCTTTGGAGTTACAATCAAAGTGCCGATATAAGGTTTTAAAACCTCCTGTATCAGCTGATATTTTTCATTCCTGTCAATGGTATTGAGCATGTTGTAAAATTCAGTTCCCTGCGGCGCCTGCTTGATCATACTATCCAGCACCATGTCAATGGTGTCGTTTGCCATGGTTGCTGCATCAACCACAGTCGGAACGCCAATTGCAATTACCGGAACTCCAAGGGTTTCCCTGGAAAGCTCCATCCTTTTGTTGCCTACACCGGAGCCCGGTGCTATACCCGTATCAGCAAGCTGGATTGTAGTACTGACGCGCTCCATTTTCCGTGATGCAAGTGCATCAATAGCTATTATCACATCGGGTTTGACCCTGTCCACTATTCCCCTTACAATTTCACCGGTTTCTATTCCTGTTATTCCCAACACTCCGGGAGCAACAGCGCAAACCGGTCTGACACCTTCATCCACCTGCTCCGGCACATACTCCAGCAAATGACGTGTCACCATGACACTGGAAACCACCTTTGGCCCCAAAGCATCAGGTGTTACATTCCAGTTGCCCAGTCCTACAATCAGTGTTGTGGATTTTTCTTTCAGGGTTACTATTCTGGTCAGTTCTTTAGCCAAAGCTTTGCACGCATTTTCATAAAGTTCCTGATCGTTGTCGTTGAGCCTTGGAATTTCAAGGGTGATGTAATTACCCATCGGCTTGCCGATTGAAGCTTCTCCTGTCGGAGAGGTCACCCTTACCCTTGTAATCCTTATATCTTCATCCCCGTCATTTTCAACTTCCACACCGGGCGGCTCCCCGCGTTCCTTCAAGGTTTCATTCATCGACTGCTGCCTGAACAATTCGCGGGCTTCAAGAGCAAGATCAGTCCTGACATTTTTATTTGATTGCATATTCACAATCCTCTCTGATACATTTTCATATGTTAAAAAGCACTTGATTTTTTATTTATTCTTTCACATATTTTTTTTTCAATTCAAGTTATATGCCAGAAAAGATAAATATCTTTCCCCTTGCATTTTAAAACCTTTCATGGTAAAATATTCGGTGTCGCGTGCAAAAAGGTTTTATGGATTCCGACAAAGTTTTTTGTTTATCTTTTTGCAAAGTACTAAATATTAAGATATATGTATTAACTCGCAGGAGGTGAAAGATTTGCCAAATATTAAGTCTGCTATTAAGAGAGTAAAGGTGACAAAGGCCAAGACCTTAAGAAACAGTATGAGAAAATCCGCTTTAAGGACTTCAATCAAGAAGTGCAAGGAAGCGATTGCTGAAAATAGTGCCGCAGCTGCCGAAGTATTGAAAAATACTGTCAAAGCGATAGATAAAGCAGCAGCAAAGAATACAATACACAAGAACACCGCTGCGAGAAGAAAATCAAGACTTGCAAAGGCTTTAAACGCCGTAAATAAATAAAAACGTACATCAGTACGTTTTTTTTATTTTTAATCCTTAATTTGCATACTTTGTAATCAGAAGCTCTGCTGCCGTCCTGTCATTTAATTTACCTGTTTTAATGGCTATATCAAGCTCTAAGCTTTCCTCTATAGCCTGTTTGAGCATTCCTTCGGTAAATCTGTTCATCTGCTTTTGTATCTTTCCTGCCGCGTAGGTTGTGATCCCCATCCTGGAAGCCGCACTGTCGAGGCTGGCTCCGCTGCCTGTAATGAGCTTCATTTCAAGAATATGCCGGAACTGCCGGGTTATCATGAATAAAATCCTGGGTATGGGTTCTTTTAAAACTATCATGTCGTCAAAAAGCTTCAGTGCCCTGGTTGTATTTTTCTCCGCAATGGCATCTGTCAGGTCAAATATCCTGCTTTTTACAGTCCTGGTGCACACCCTGTCTATATCCTCACCGGTTACTTTTTTTCTCTCTCCCGTATACAGCTCCAGCTTCCTTATTTCATTCAACAGCTCGTTCATTCCCTGTTCACAGTTATCCACCAGCTGTGCGGCAGTTGAATTGTCGATTTCCTTTTGGAAGGACTTAAAAACCTTTACAACCCATTTTACAAGCTCCGCCGGCTTCTGGAAAGAAAATTCCACTACAAGTCCGTGCTTTTTTACTGTATCTACTAGCTTGACCCTTTTATCAATCTCTTCTTCATAAAATATCAGGCATACATAATCAGGAAGGCTTTGCAGGTATGATGCCAGGTCATCATTCTGCGGTTTGGTTTTCCCTTCACCGCCTGATTTTCTGCCGGATTTCATGAGACCGGAATTTTTAACAACCACCAGTTTTCTATCGGAAAAAACCGGCAATGTGTCGCAGCAGTCCATGATTTTACCTGTTTCAACCCTGCCCTCCAGTACAATTCTGTTGAACCCCTTGTATTCTTCGCTTAAGATTCTTTTTTCAATGCTTTCCATATAGTATTTTTTCAAATACTCTTCAGGCCCATAGAACAAATAAAGCTTTCCGGGGTTACCGTTTTTCAGATCTTCCTTTAATGCTTCAATACTCATATAAATGCTTCTCTCCCGAACATCCGGATTTCTTCTATTTGTGCAATGTACTACGTATGTTTATTTTATCACCGTTCGAGGTTAATATGACTGCACCGTCCAAATCCGTCCTTAACAAACGTATATTATTGCCCTTCAGTCTTTCCAGTACACCGGGCGAAGGATGCCCGAAATTATTTTTCCCCACACTTATTACCGCCGCTTCCGGCTTCACTTCCGACAGGAATTCCACCCCGGTGGAGTAAGAAGAACCATGATGTGCCACTTTTATGACATCAGCTGCAAGATTTTGCCTGTACGACAACAGCACCTTTTCTGCCTCCTCTTCAATATCCCCCGGAAAAAGAATGGAAGTATTTTTATAACATAATTTTAGCACTAACGAGCTGTTATTTAAAGTTGATTTTAAAGGAATATAGCCTTTCCCCGGATGCAGTACATCTAAACTGGTGTAATTATCAAGCTTGATGCTATCACCCCGTCCACAGGTATTTACCGGGATGCCTTTGTCCCCTGAAGCCTTTAAAAGTCCTGTAAAACCCCTTTTGTCCTCGACATCGGGAATTATTACGCTGCCTACATCAAAGCCCTTTATTACCTCTGTCAGCCCCTGTAAATGGTCATCATGGCCATGGGTTCCGATTGCCAGGTCCAGCCTCGTGACTTCATAATCCAGGAGAAATGGTATTATGACAGATTCTCCGATGTTCGAATCGGGTCTGATCTTACTGGAATAACCCCCGCCGTCTATCAAGACCGTCTTACCGGTATGAGTCCTGATAAAAGTGGAATCTCCCTCCCCTACATCTATAAACACTACTTCCATGTCCATGGGGATAATGATTTTAATGCATATTATTGCAGCAATAATTGCCAAGGCAGCCATATAATGTTCTGCAGCGATTTTGATCCTGTACAGTGGCTTATACCATAAAAAGAATATTGCTGCTGCATAATATGACAAAATAACGGGGATGGAAGGCGTGACTACTTTTATCACCGACATGGGCAAGCTTGCGGATATTTTTGTAACAAAAAGCACAAAAGATAAAAAAGTACAGTTTATATAGCCTAACAGCTGTGAGAAAATTATATTGATTCCGCCAAGGAGCACCATAAGAGCTCCAAATATCGTAATAACCTGCACCAGAGGTACCACCAGCAGATTGGAAAATACCGAGACAAGTGATATTTTGTTGAAATAGTAAACAACAATCGGTAAAACACCTACCTGGGCAGCCATTGTGGCTGCCAGTACATCCGCAGCAATATCCGGCATGAATTTGAAATTGATAAATTCCTTGAAATTTTTATAGAGCAGTACCAGGGAGAATGTGGCGGCAAACGACAGTTGAAAGCCTATGTCAAAAAGGTTGTAGGGATTATACAATAGAAGTATGATTGCTGCAAATGAAATGCTTGTGTATACATCCGGCTCACGGTAAATCATCTCTCCTGCAAGTAGGATGATGCCCATTATGACTGCCCTTAACACCGATGGAGAAAAACCCGTTATATATATAAAAAGAAGCAATACACAGATGATAAATGAATTTGAGATCTTTTTCCCGATTTGAAGCTTCCGGAACACGAAGGCGAGTGGAAAAACTATAAAAGCCACATTCATTCCCGATACTGCCATCAAATGTGACAACCCGGCATCGCTGAAGGCTTGCTGTACACTTTTGGTCATGCCTTCCCTATAGCCTATCAACATTCCGTTCATTAAACCGGCCTGTTCCTCGGGCAAACTCCTGTTGATAATATCTACAATTTTTTTCCTCAAGAAAAGGCCTGTTCTCCCAAACAGGCCTGATTGCTGCAATGTTCCAGGGTTTATGTTCCCTGGTGTTGCAAAAACAGTAGCGGAAATGCCTGATTTTGCAAGATACTGACGAAAGTCGAATCCTCCGGGGTTTCTCCTTCCTGAAGGCAGGTTCAGTATACCTGTTATTTTCATCTTTCTCCCATACTCAAAAATATTGCCACTATTATCATTAAGTGTCGTAAAAAGTATTCTTCCTTCTACAGCCTTACTCTCCCCTGAATCTGAAATCTCAGATGTTTTAATGATATATGACACCCTGTTTGCTTTGATATCAGGCTCAGAGTCTATATATCCGTATATTTCAACCTCTTTTCCCGCATAGTTCATGAATTTGGACATGTTCATGTTTTCAACATACAAATACTCAAAGGCACCAATGCAATAAAACAACAGGGAGACTGCGGCCAGTACAGCCATCGTTTTAATTCCCGCATAAAATATGGATATTGAAATGAGCAATACAAATACGCTGATAGCAACAAATAGATATGATTTGCTTAAATACGCAGACAAAATTCCTGTACCGAGTGATATTGAAAATAAAAGCAGAGGTCTTTTAATAATATCAACCACCCTTAAGATGTAATAAAAAATGTGGCTCTGCCACTTTTTTTGCGCATGTGCCTTTCCGAAGCAATGAGGAAAAATTGGCACGCGCATTAATTCAATTTTTATAGTCTAGGAAATATTTTACATTATCCTGAAAACACTTTATTTTCAAATATTTCTGGAATTATTCCTGTAACGAAAAAGTCGGACTTTCCTAGACTATAAAAAAAGCCCCTTTTTCAAGGGGCCGGTAGAACAAAATTAATCTCTTATGACTCTTCTTGCAGTTACATACGCACTCGCATAAAAACCGCCGTTAATATCGCTGATCATGACTCTGCCTGCGCCGGAGGAAGCATGTATCATACTGCCGTTTCCGATGTATATTCCAACATGGTTTATATATCCGCCTCCGCCACCTGTATTGAAAAATATAAGATCACCCGGGCGAAGAGCACCTTTACTGATTTTCACCCCTTGTGCGGCTTGATCTGATGCTACCCTTTCCAGATATATTCCGAAATTCGCATCGACATATCTGGTAAAACCCGAGCAGTCAAAACTGTTAGGACCGTTTCCACCATATACATATCTTACTCCGAGAAACTTCTTTGCATAATTGACGATCTGATTGCCAATAGAATCTCCTCTTGAAGAGCCGCCTACCGAGATGAAATCCCTGAATACCCAACCGGTCGTAGCATCAGCCAGCTGTATATTAAACCAGTCTCCCGAGCGACCAAGTACAGTGACTTTTTCTCCCCTGTCTATCCTTACTATAACTTCCCCTGACAAATCTGCAGAAGCCCTTATGTTGACCTGATCCCCTATAATTGATGCTGTCCCGTTTGAAACATCCAGGTATTGTCCTGCCACCCAACCGATAACATCTCCAAAACTGATTTTATACCAGTCATCTGCAGAATCAACAACAACTACCTGGTCTCCAAGAGAAATCTGTGTCACTTTTGCTGCCGAAGTATCCGGGGATACACGTACGTTCAAAATATCAGCAGTTACGGTTCCGATTTTGCTGGCATCGGCATGTGCAACAGCAGCAAAAAAACAAGTGGCTGAAGCAAACAACAAAGTACTGAATAATAACTTTTTGATAGTGCGCATTTTAGCCTCCTATTAACAGCTTCCGAAGTTAGCTGACGGGTTCGGGTAATAGGATCTCCCTACCATCTCTGTCTTCACGGTTATTTATGATAACCATTGTGAAGTCCTCATTAATGGATTAACCCCAATTGTTTGGTTCCTCCGTACCTCTTTAGCGAGGATTCAGCCATTTTTTTTAGATTTGCATCATTAGTAAATGCCTTTGTTCAGGAATATTATACCTGTACAAGTTTGATTTGTCAAACTTTTGATAAAATTTTTATAGATATTATGTATACTTATTACTATATAATATATGATTTTCAAATACTTTTTTGCATAATTATTACAGTCTGACGTTTATCCTGCAGTTTCAGATGGTTTTCTATCTTCCTCAGTTCATTGAAATTATGCTTTTCCCAAAATTTTCTTCCCTGCAGGTTGTCTTCTATGACAGCCAGATAAACACTGCTGACCCCCTTGCTTTGCTT
>CALMWN010000369.1 GCA_937873555.1 uncultured Clostridia bacterium | reverse complement strand
CCCTTACATGATTACTGATACCGAGAAAATGGAAGCAGTTCTTGATGACCCGTATATTTTGATTACTGACAAGAAGATAAGCAATATTCAGGATATACTGCCCATATTGGAACAAATCGTACAGCAGGGCAAGAAGCTGGTTATAATAGCTGAGGATGTTGAAGGAGAAGCTCTTGCAACATTGGTTGTAAACAAACTGAGAGGAACATTTACCTGTGTGGCTGTCAAAGCTCCCGGTTTCGGCGACAGAAGAAAAGCAATGCTCGGGGATATCGCCACATTGACAGGCGGAGAGGTTATCACGGAAGAACTCGGACTTGACCTTAAAGAAACCAAGATAAATCAGCTTGGAAGAGCAAGACAGGTTAAGATCCAGAAGGAAAATACAATTATTGTTGATGGTGCCGGAAACCAGGGCGAAATCAAGAAGAGAATAGCTTCAATCAAAGCTCAGATTGAGGAAACCACTTCTGATTTTGACAGGGAAAAACTCCAGGAAAGACTTGCAAAGCTCTCTGGAGGAGTAGCAGTCATACAGGTTGGTGCAGCAACTGAGACCGAAATGAAGGAAAAGAAATTGAGGATAGAGGATGCTCTTGCAGCAACCAAAGCAGCAGTTGAAGAAGGTATTGTATCAGGTGGAGGAACTGCATTCATAAATGCTATTCCAAAGGTTGAAAAGTTACTTTCCGAAACAACAGCAGACGAGAAAACAGGTGTTCAGATTATACTGAGGGCCCTTGAAGAACCGATCAGGCAAATAGCTTTCAATGCAGGTCTGGAAGGCTCAGTAATAGTGGAAAAGGTTAAGGGCAGCAATAAGGGAGTAGGTTTTGACGCACTTGCTGAAAAGTATGTAAATATGATTGATGCAGGTATAGTCGATCCTGCAAAGGTTACAAGATCTGCGCTGCAAAATGCGGCTTCAGTGGCATCAATGGTTCTTACAACTGAAAGCGTTGTAGCCGACAAGCCTGAAAAAGAAGCTCCAATGCCGGGTGGCTGCGGAATGCCGGGTGGACTGGGCGGAATGTACTAAAAACGTTTTATTGGCCCCTGGATCGAGAAGATATGGGGGCTTTTTTCATGAGCATATTTTGACACTTCACACGGGGCTGTCCATGGGATATAATGCTATTGTTCCAAATACGGTCAAAGGAGATTTTGCATGGGGATTACTGCCACTACCTTCAAAGAACTATCTGATGTACTTCAATATGTAAATCTGGTAAAGGTGAATTTTACGCATGACGGTAGTTGGGTTGTAGCGCCGGCATTATTTGCTGCCAATGAAAGCATGGATATCCTGCTGGACGGCAATAAACCGATTAAGAAAATACCTGAGATTTGAAACAAATCTAAAGGTTATAGCAGATTCAATCAATGAGTTTCCCGAAGGAAGTATTGTAAAAAGTTGTTGTTATTATTCTTCATCCTGTGATAGAATTTATTGTGTGAAGTCATGTACCAAACAGAGGGGGTAGTATATGGACGTTTTTATAGAAAAGATTGTAAAAAAGAAAAAGAGCACGGAAGATAGCTTGATTACCGCTGGTATAATAGCAGGAGGGTTTATTCTGGCTGTTATTATAATTCCGCTTATCCCGCTTGTGAACAGCTTTGGAATTTTTTTTGATGCAGCAATAATCTATTTTGCCTATTACTTCATTACATCACTGAATGTCGAGTATGAGTACGCCGTTACCAACGGAGATCTGGACATAGACAAGATAGTTTCCAAAAGAAAGAGAAAAAGGTTGTTTTCTGCAAACTGTAAAGACTTTGAGATTCTGGCCAGGGTGAAAAGCTCCCATTATACCAGGGACATACAAAGCATACCCAAGAAAATCGCAGCGGTCAGTTCCATAGATTCACCTGATGCTTTTTTTGCAACTTTGAATTATAAAGGTGAAAAGACAGTAATTGTGTTTGAACCTGACGCCAGGATGCTGGATATATTTAAGACATACATCCCCAGAAAAATTTTTATGGAGTAATTCCGGATATAAATAAAAAAGCTCTTAGGAGCTTTTTTATTTATATCCGGAATTATCGGTTTATATTGAATACGCAAAAGACTTTAAATTAATAAACTGCTCTTGAACCATGCGCAGTTTATGCATCAAAAAGGTTCTTTGCGTATTCAATGAATCAATGTAAATATTTTACGATATAAAAACTAAGATTGTAATATGTTCATCGTAAAATATATAGACCAGAAATTTGTTATGTTAAAAAGCATTGGCTTCATGATAAAATTATATATATCATTAAATGGGGGTCATATCTTGAAAAGGAAAGTCATAGTTTTTTCCGTCTTTATTTTGTTGTCCTTGTTAATTGCCGGAGGCGCCGGATATTTGATCTACCGCTTTTATTTCATGCCAAACAGCACAGTCGTTGAAGCCTTTGAAGAGGGTAAGCTGAATCTGGTTATTGAAGGGGAAGTAGTAAAAACAGGACAGCCTAAGATTGTGGATGAAGATATTCTGTTGCCGTTGAATGTGATTAAACAATACTTCGATCCCAACATTTACTGGGATGATGTTTTGAAAAAGGTCACAGTGACCACCAGGGACAGGGTTATCAGGATGAAAACCGACAGCTTGAATGCGCTTGTCAATAATAAACCGATAACGCTGAAAATACCTGTAACACAGGACAACGGTGTTATTTACGTGCCCATACAGTTCTTAAGCGACTTTTATGGAATTGATATTTCTTATATAAAGGGTAATAATGTAATCGTTATTGACTATAAAAACAGTCTTAGACAGCTTGCAGAGCCTATCAGTCCCAAAGCTGTTATCAGAACCGGAAAAACCATACATTTTCCCATAATCAAAAAGTTTGACTTGAATAGTGAAAAAACTGAGGAAAACACCATGAGGATTTTTGAGGAGTATGATAAATGGTATAAGGTGCGCACTTCAGATGGAGAGATTGGTTATATTGAAAAGCAATATGTGGTTGTGAAAAGAATGATGGTGAAACGGGAGCCTGAAGAAGAGAGCAAAAACAGTACATGGAAACCTGAAAAAGGGAAAATAAACCTGGTGTGGGAGATGATGTACTCTAAAAGGCCGGAACTGGCTAAAATAGGCAAAATGGACGGCCTGGATGTCGTTTCTCCAACCTGGTTCCAGATTGCAAACGAAGGCGGAACTCTTATAAACAGGGCAGATGCTACTTATGTAGACTGGGCACATAAAAACGGCTATAAGGTATGGGCGTTGATGAGTAACGATTTCGGGAACACTTCCATGACTACCAAATTTTTAAACAATACAGATGCAAGGGATAATGTAATAAAACAAATGCTTGCCTTTGCTGCTTTGTACAAGCTTGATGGAATAAACATCGATTTTGAGAATGTGAATAAAGAGGATAAAAATGTCCTTACTCAGTTCATCCGGGAAATAACACCGTTTTTTAAGGAGCAGGGGCTGGTTGTTTCCATGGATGTCACTGTACCGGATGGTAGTGACAACTGGTCACTTTGCTATGACAGAAAGGCTTTGGGTCAGATTGTGGATTACATTATGCTGATGACTTATGACCAGTATTGGGCTACAAGCCCTAAGGCAGGCTCTGTAGCACAGATTACATGGGTGGAGAGTAATTTGAACAAGGTATTGGAGATGGTCCCCAGAGAAAAACTTCTGCTGGGATTGCCTTTCTATACGAGGCTTTGGAAGGAAGAACCGGACAAGGACGGCAAAATAAAGGTTTCAAATCCCAAGGTCCTTTCGATGGAGGACGCAAAAAAGCTGGTAAAGGAGAACAATGCTCCTGTGACCTGGGATGAGAAAAGCGGGCAATTCTATGCAGAGTACAAAAAAGACAATGCAACCTACAAGGTCTGGCTTGAAGATGAAAATTCCATAAACCTCAAGTCGGCGCTGGCCCAGAAATACAAGCTCGCAGGGACGGCTGCGTGGAGAAGGAGCGACGAAGCGCAGGCCGTATGGGGTGTGCTTAATAAAAACCTCAAGGTGCTCGAAAATTACCAGGACTGGGCGGCGGAAAATAAAGAAAAAAAGTATGCCTTCAACTGATTTGATGCTTGATTTTCCTTGACGCTCTCATTGTTGTAGAGTATAATATATCCTAATATTTTTATGAGGAGGTAGATGCAGTGAACGACAAGTTTGCCAAAGAGGGGCTTACATTTGACGACGTCCTGTTAGTACCGCAAAAATCGGATGTGCTTCCGAAAGACATAGATACTTCCACTTATCTTACAAAAACCATAAAACTGAACATTCCATTATTAAGTTCCGCAATGGATACCGTTACAGAATCAAGGCTCGCTATTGCTCTTGCAAGGGAAGGTGGTATCGGTATAATCCACAAGAACATGTCCGTAGAAAGCCAGGCAATAGAAGTAGATAAGGTGAAAAGGTCCGAGCACGGAGTCATAGTAGATCCTTTTTCGCTGGCACCTGATTGTTATGTCTATGAGGCTATGGATCTCATGGCAAAATATAAAATTTCGGGTGTCCCCATAACTGAAGGTACAAGGCTTGTCGGTATAATTACAAACAGGGACTTGAGATTTGAGACAAACTACAATAAAAAGATTAAAGAGGTAATGACAAAGGAACATCTGATAACTGCGCCTGAAGGTACAACCCTGGATCAGGCTCAGGAAATCCTGCGTAAGCATAAAGTAGAGAAACTTCCCATAGTAGACAGCTGGGGAAACCTCAAAGGCTTGATTACCATAAAGGACATTGAGAAGGCGATACGCTATCCCAATTCTGCAAAGGATTCCAATGGCAGGCTTCTGGCGGGTGCGGCGGTTGGTGTGACTTCTGATATGATGGACAGGGTTGACGCTCTGGTCAAGTCAAAAGTAGATGTAATTGTATTGGATTCTGCTCATGGACATTCCAGAAATATTATTGAAGGGGTAAAAAAGATAAAGTCGGCCTATCCCGAACTTCAGGTGATAGCTGGAAATGTTGCTACGCCGGAGGGTACAAGAGACCTGATAGAGGCTGGTGTTGATGCTGTCAAGGTTGGCATAGGTCCTGGCTCAATTTGTACTACAAGAGTAGTTGCAGGAATAGGTGTGCCTCAGATTACCGCCATATATGACTGTTCTGAAGTAGCCGATAAATATGGAATCACAGTAATAGCCGACGGCGGTATTAAATATTCAGGTGATATACCGAAAGCTATTGCTGCAGGGGCAGCTATTGTAATGATAGGCAATCTCTTTGCCGGCACTGAAGAAAGCCCCGGAGAATCAGAAATATACCAGGGAAGACGGTTCAAGGTATATAGGGGCATGGGTTCGCTGGGTGCTATGCAGAAGGGCAGCAGGGATAGGTATTTTCAGGAGGATGCCAACAAGCTAGTGCCGGAAGGCGTTGAAGGAAGAGTGCCATATAAGGGGCCGCTTTCAGACACGGTATTCCAACTGGTGGAAGGCTTGAAACATGGTATGGGCTATTGCGGTACCCCTACAATTGAGGATTTGAGGACTAAATCCAAATTCATCAGGATAACAGGCGCCGGCCTCAGGGAGAGCCATCCGCATGACATATATATAACGAAGGAAGCACCAAATTACAGTGTTAATTCATAATAAAAACAACCATTTTACAAAAGGCAGAGATTATTCCCTGCCTTTTGTAATTTCTGCAACAGATGCGGGTATCTTCCTGCCTGATGGCATATTTACTGCAATGCAGCAATATTATTCTATATAGTACGGTTATTTTGGGGGTTAGGTATGGCTGATTTCGCACTTGTTCTGTATTCTAAAAAAAAAGAAGATAATACTTGGAACGGCATTGTTAAAAGTATACTGGGGTGGTATAAGGAAATCTTTATGAAGGAAAGCCCGGCAGGAAATGTAGAAAAAATTGAATTATATAACAACACCTCACTTTATCTTATATATCTGCCATACGATCTCGATACGCTCAAAGGGATGAGTAAAGCTAAGCTTAAAAGCATTAATGACTTCATTTTCAGAACCTGTCGTGAAAATAACATATACAGTTGCATTGTATGTGATAAGCTTCTCGAAATCGGCGGAATTGGGAGCTCAAAGCCGGATAAGTTCACGGGAAGGTGTCTGTATGAATCGTTACTATTGAATATTATGGATGAGATATACAGCAGCAGGGGCATCCGGGTGGACTGCCTGGATATATCGGTTATTGAAGGGGAAAGCTTTGAAACACTATACTCAATTGTAAAAATACTTTCACCGCATGTGAAGTTCATGACAGTTGTTTCAGAAAATAAAAGCAGGGCGGAGAGACTATTGAATGAAATATATGAAGAGACCGGACTTGCAATGATGATAACGAGTGATCGTTACAGCGGAGTAAAAAATTCCGACTTGATAATCAACCTGGGGGTGTTGAACGAGGAAGACCAGAAAATTAAATTAAAACCGAAAGCGATACTTCTCAATTATAGCGAGCATGGAGTTTCAAAACTGAAAGGAGAGAATTTCATAATTAATTCGATTGAGGTAAAACTGCCTTTAAAATTGATGCAAAAACTGGACAAAAGAATATTTGAATATGTACCTGTATTGACAGTAGCTGAGGCGTTGGTACTGCATAAGCTGGATATTGGTAAATCACCCGCGGGTACTCCTGCCGATTTAAAAACCCGTGAGGCCATATCTGCAGAGTTTGGAAAATGTGGATTCAAAATTACCGGATTTTGTGGCAGACATAGTTTAATAAAGGTCGAAAGCATTCAGAATGCTATTTAAGAAATGCCAAAAGCCATTTGTATCTTTTTCGCGACACTTCTTGACAATGAATACTTTGTATTCTATAATGATAAAAAATAATATGCCGTATAAATTATAGCACTGTATATGATTTTCAGTGCTGTTTATATTTATGTTTGTGATTTGGTAGTTACAACCGTGTATTTATTTTTTTACAAAAGGTTTTGCATGCTTTATGAGGGTACTTTTTAAGAATAAATATACCGGAAATGCATATATTATCAACACAAATCAATAAGTAAAGGAGAGGCTCCAAATGACCAGCAAAGAAGTCGTATTGACTTATGAGGGATTAAAGAAGTTAGAGGAAGAGTTGGAGTATTTGAAAGGTGTAAAGAGAAGAGAAATTGCCGAGAGAATAAAACAAGCTCTTTCTTTTGGAGACATATCCGAGAACTCGGAGTATGACGAAGCTAAAAATGAACAAGCTCATATAGAAGGTAGAATAGCACAGCTCGAAACCATGCTTAAAAACGCTAAGGTCATTGATGAAGATGAAGTAAGCACTGAATCAGTGAGTTTAGGTTCAAAGGTTAAGCTTTTGGATATGGAATTCAAGGAAGAAGTCGAGTATCATATTGTGGGTTCAACAGAAGCAGATCCGAGTAAATTCAAGATTTCCAACGAGTCTCCTGTCGGGAGAGCTCTGATGGGCAGAAAAAAGGGGAATGTGGTGGAAGTTTCGGTACCTGATGGTATAATTAAGTTTAAGATACTTAAAATTCATAAATAATAAATAAAAGTTGTAAAATCATTTTAAGTTAATATATAATAAATTGAAATAACAGTTTACATAGAATGTAAACTGTTATTTTGCAATTACGAAAAGATGAAAAGTGTTACACAGGAGGATGTATAATGGCAGACAATTTGGATAACAACCAGGAGCTTCAGGACCTAAATGAGATATTGAGGATAAGAAGACAAAAACTGCAGGATCTGCAGGAGAATAATAAGGATCCCTTCAAATGCGTCAAGTATGATGTAAATAATTCAACTGTCTATATTATTGAAAACTTTGATGAGATGGAAGGTAAACAGGTATCAATAGCCGGCAGGCTGATGTCGAAAAGAGGCATGGGTAAGGCGAGTTTCTGCGATTTACAGGACAGGGACGGCAAGATTCAACTCTATGTCAGGATAGATGAGATAGGTGCGGAAAACTACGAAGATTTTAAAAAATTTGATATTGGGGACATAGTTGGTGTTAAGGGTGAGGTGTTCAAAACTCACAAGGGAGAGATTTCAATTAAGACCAAGGAAATAAGCCTTCTCTCAAAATCATTACAGCCTTTGCCGGAAAAATGGCACGGCTTGAAAGATATGGATTTAAGATACAGACAAAGGTATCTTGACCTGATCGTCAACCCTGAAGTGAGAAAGACCTTTATAATAAGAAGCAGGATTATCAAGGAAATAAGGAGATTCCTGGATGACAAGGGGTTCCTTGAGGTTGACACACCACTGTTGAACACAATTGCAGGGGGTGCAACTGCAAGGCCTTTCGTTACTCATCACAACACACTTGATATAGATCTTTTCCTGAGAATTGCTCCTGAGCTTTATTTAAAGCGCCTTATAGTCGGAGGAATGGAAAGGGTATATGAGATGGGACGTATGTTCAGGAATGAGGGTATGTCCACAAAGCACAATCCTGAGTTTACAATGATGGAAGTATATCAGGCATACACCGATTACAAGGGAATGATGGAACTGGCTGAAAACCTTGTTTCTTCGGTAGCACGCGAAGTCCTCGGTACAACAAAGGTTGTTTACCAGGGAGAAGAAATTGACCTTACTCCTCCATGGAGCAGAATAACCATGCTTGAGGCTGTCAGGAAATTTGCCGGCGTTGATTTCGAAGCTGTAAGCAATGATGAGGAGGCAAGAAGGATTGCAAAGGAGAAAAAGGTCCATACTGAAGCCAATTCTACATGGGGTGAAGTGCTTAATCTCATGTTTGAGGAGTTTGTTGAGCCTAATCTGATACAGCCCACGTTTATATATGACTATCCGGTTGAGGTGTCACCTCTTACAAAGAGAAAGCCTGACAAGCAGGAGCTGACAGAACGCTTTGAAATCTTCATTACGGGCAGGGAAATGGGTAATGCGTATTCGGAACTCAATGATCCCATCGATCAGAAGGAAAGGTTCATGAATCAGGTTAAAAAGAGGGAAGCAGGGGACGAAGAAGCAAATATGATGGACGATGATTTTGTCAATGCTCTGGAATACGGCATGCCACCTACCGGGGGCTTGGGTATAGGAATTGACAGGCTTATCATGCTGCTGACCGATTCCTATTCAATAAGAGATGTCCTGTTGTTCCCTACCATGAAGCCCAGAGAGTAAGAAAAAACACTGTGAATTATGAACAAAGACTCAGCAATGTTGAGTAATACTCAAGCAGATTACAGTTACAAGATTTGCCCTTGATTTCTCAACACCATATTAAGTATTATTTATTTATAGTTCATAATTTAGATGGGGGTCTTTAGCATGCTGGAGGCAAAAAACGCATATGAAATATTGGGCGTTAAGGAAAATGCCAGTAGAGATGAAATAGTAAGAAGATATGATATATTGCTGAAGAAATACCGTGCCGGATTTCAGGGTGACCCTGATTCTCATGACGGAACATATAGTTTTGAAGAGATAAGTGAGGCCTATAATTTCATTATGGGGTATGAGACCGGTGAGCCTGTGGAGGAAAAACCTCAAAGGACGATAATACCCGGACCCATTCTCCGGAAATTGAATGTTGATGAGAAAAAAGTAAACAATTTCTTTTATTACCATAAAAACCATATTATTATTGGGATTCTGGCTGTATTAATAATTGCTTACTCACTGAAGGGGTGCATTGGACAGGTAAAACCGGACCTCAATATTGCATATATGGGTGATTTTGTAATCAGCAATCAGGATATACTGGCGCAAAATGTGAAATCTGCAATTCCCGAACTGAAAGCGGTCGGAGTCGATGGAGCAGTATTGTCAGGTAAGTCTGACAGCGAACAGGATATTGCAATGCAGCAGAAAGCCATGATTCTTTTTGCGGCAGCAGATGTGGATGTATTCATTTTGGACAGGACCAGTTTTGAGAGGTTTGGAAAGCAGAATGCTTTTTTGAGCCTTGATGATATGGTGGATGTACTCAAAATTGACAGGACAAAAAACAAGGCAAATATGTTAAAGGCAAATGAGGACACAACAGAGCATTTGTATGGAATAGATGTGACCGGCAGCAGTGTTTTTAAGGGTACAGGCATAGAGAGCAAGGGAAAGATAGCGGCTGTGAGCGTCAGGGTAAAGTACAGGGACAATGCAAACAAGCTTCTGGCTTCACTCATAAACAATTAACACTTTAATTTATATGTAACTATCATAATAAAGGAGGGTCATACATGTCCAGTGAATTAACTTTAAGACATGAGCAGGTTGGGGATTGTACAAAGATTTACATTTCTGGTGAAGTTGATATATATACATCCCAGAATCTCAAGGACAAGCTTTACAATATCATTGACACATTCCAGAAGGATCTTAAAATCGACTGCAAGGAACTGAACTATATTGATAGTACAGGGTTGGGCATATTTGTCGGAGCTCTTAGGAGGTCCAAGCAATTTGGAAAGACGATTTCCATACTGAACCTGAAGGAAAATATTAAAAAACTATTTATTATAACAGGTTTGGACAAGGTCTTCACCATTGAATGACCTTTTTGGAAAAAGAGGAGCTACAAAATGGTTAAAAGCATTGTGAAGGAGTGTCATTATGAGTGCTGCATTCGATACGATTGAATTAAAAATGCCATTTAAAGCAGAATATGTGAGTATAGCAAGGCTTACAGCTTCGGGAGTTGCCAACAGACTGGGCTTCGATATTGAAACCATCGAGGATATAAAGGTTGCAATTGCGGAAGTGTGTAATAAGCTGGTCAGAGCAGGAAGCAAGTCGGAAGATAACTACAATGTCATTTTCAATATGTATTCCAATAAACTTGAGATATTTTTTGCATGTCAGGATAAATCATTAAAATGTATTTTTAATGACGGGGAGGATGAACTTGGTATATCAATCATAAGTGCATTGATGGACAGTGTAGAGTTTTGCTCCGAAGGCATTTATTTATTGACTATGACAAAAGCGCTTGAAGGGGACGAGTGAAATGGAGAAAAATAGAGAAGATGTTTTATTCGTCGGTTCAGATAACGATGATATCCTGTTTTCCAAATTCAATGCCGATTCGAGCATAAAAAACAGGAATGAAATCGTTAATAAGTATCTTTATCTTGCAGAGATTATTTCGAAGAAGTTTGTTAACAGGGGAATTGATTAT
>CALMWN010000368.1 GCA_937873555.1 uncultured Clostridia bacterium | reverse complement strand
TTATATTTCTTTATTTCCTCTTTATCGGGGTAAATATATTCTTTAATTTCTTCCAATCTAAGGTTTAATTTCTCCTCTACAAAAAACATGTGCTGTCTTCCCCTTCCTTTCCGGGTAATACCATATTAAGATTATCAACCTTTCACAGCACCGGCTGTAAGAGCTGATACAATAAATTTTTGCAGCAGTATAAAAACTACAACGGTCGGCAGTATTCCCAAAACACTTGCTGCCGCCAGATAATGTGTTGATATCGCATCTGTGGTGGATTGAAGGTTTACCAATCCAACTGATATCGGGAACATATCGCCTTTGTCCAAAAGTATAAACGGTACTACAAACTGTGACCAGCTTCTGATTGCAATCAGTAAAAGTGCAGATATGATACCTGGTATGGTAACTGGTATAAGCACCATTCTTAAAATCTGCAGCCGGTTGCAGCCATCGATAATAGCCGCCTCATCCAACTCTTTTGGAATGGTATCTAGAAATCCTTTTAGAAACCATGTTGCAAACGGTGCTGATACTGCTATATACACAGCTATTAATCCAAAATTGCTGTTAAGCATGTTAATTTTACTGAAATATCTATAAAGCGGAATTACTATAACCAATGGCGATATCATCTGGAAACCAAGTATGCAAAGAAGCAAACTCTTCTTAAATCTAAAGTACATCCTTGAAAACGCATATGATGCCGGCAGTGTGATTATCAATGTACCTATGACTGTTAAAGTCACTACGAAAAGGGAGTTCCATAGATTTTTCAAAATTCTTGCTTTCCATAATACATAAGCATAATTCTCAATAGCAAAATGCTGAGGTAATATCTTGGGCGGAACCGCAAACAATTCCGGAACCGTTTTCAAGGAGAGTGATACAACCCATAATAACGGGTATAAAAAGAATAAACTTGTTAAGGTATATACAACATATAAGCCAATACGAGTTCCTGTATCTTTATGGTGTTTACTCATTTATACACCCTCCTCGTTATTCCTGATCATATAAAAATATATGCTTGCCATCACAGCATTAACACCCAGGAGGAACACTGCTACTGCCGCTCCTCTACCCAGGTTAAGCATTTGGAAAATCTGGGTATATGAACTTAAAGCCAGAACCTCTGTACTTCTTCCCGGTCCTCCACCGGTTAAGGACATTACCATGTCAAAGGTGTTAACAGTATAGATGGTATTAAGAGTTATATTAATCATTGCAACAGGCAATATGGATGGAATAATTATTTTTATCAAGCGCTGCCACGCACTGGCACCATCGACTTCAGCCGCTTCCAGCGTCTCCTGCTGCACTGTTTTGAGGCCCGCGTACAACAAAATCATACTTTGCGCAGTTCCCCTCCATATATTGGCTATAGTCACAGAAATAATTGCGATGACAGGGTTTGTGAGAAAAGCTATACGGCCTACGCCAATTGTTTCCAGCATATAGTTTAAAACACCGGATGGAGATTCATCATACATCATTCTCCATATTATACCTATTACTACACCCGGTATAGCCCAGGACATCAATGCCACGGTACGTACAAACACTGTACCCTTCATCTTCAGTTTTTCACCTTTATCCACAGAAAGGGCTATCACAAAACCTACCAAGGTCTGAAATACCACGCTGAACAAAACAAAAACAGCTGTAACACGAAGCATGATATAGAATGCTCCGTCACTGAACATAGCTTTAAACGAATCGAGTGTATAACTATAATTGGAACCTGTTATTTTTGCATTTGTGAAACTGAGTCTAATAACCTCAAAGGTCGGATAAAGAAACATTAGTATAAGCACCAGCGCCAAAGGAATTAGCCAGGGGACAGGCCCTTTGCCAAGTCCCCTGAGGCTTATTGATTTTTTTGTACTGCCACCTATCCCGATAGTTTTATTCTGAATTATCGGCATATCCTATCTCTCCTACTTTTTATTTATAACGTTGTTCCATGCTTCATCCAATGCTTTTTCAGGTGTGGCCGAGCCTGTAATAATATTGCTTATAGCAATCTGTATTTCCTGTGAGATTACAGGATAAGCCTCTGCAGCAGGTCTTACACGCCCATACGCCAGCTCTTCCTTGAATCTCTTATTATTCGGATCACTTTTAAAGAATTCTGACTTATCATAAACACTCATACGTACAGGCAGGTATCCACCGGCCCTGCCGAACTCTTCCATTGCCTTATCATCAACATAAAGGCTTATGATGAAATCTATTGCCAGCTTTCTTTTCTGATCATCTTTGGTGAAGACGGCGGTTGTCCATCCACCCGCCGATGTCGTTCTGGCACCTCCGTCTTTCATTGTAGGGATAGGAGCTATACCCCATAATTGATCAAACTTATCCCCCAAGATTTGCTTCATGTTTGTTGCGGAGGAGTTGGTACCGAGGAACATCGCAGTTTTACCTGATGCAATCTCCGGATTCAAAGCTGCATCATTCAACATATTAACAACACGTCCCGGAGTAACACCGGAATCAATAAGGCTCTTATGGAATTTAAACCAGTTCAGCATTGCTTCTTTGTTCTTTCCTTCTCCAAAAACCGGTTTGCCTTTGTCATCTACCAATTCCCCTCCCTGTGACCATAGGAACGGTAAATTATTATTTGTCAGGGATTCATTACGGCCTGCTGGAAATAAATATCCGTCATATCCCTGCTGTTTCATTTGCTTGCCAATTTCTATCAATTCATCCGTTGTTTTGGGCGGATTCTTTATTAAATCCTTGCGATAATACAGAATACGCACATCAGTTGTATACCAAAGAGCCAAAACCTTATCTGCCGGTTTCATAACCTTTTGAGCATAAGGAAACCAATCATCGATACTTAGGCCTTTTTCTTTAAGTACATCGTCAAGAGGCTGTGCATACTTTGCAAAGTTAGGGAAAATATATGAGTCAATTGCAGCTACATCAGGTGCACGGCCTTCAGATGCCTGTACCAGAATTTTTGCCATTGAATCGTTAATATTGATTGTTGTATCTATGGGTAAAATTTTTACATCGGTATGCTTTTCAGCCCATGCCTTAGCCTTTGCGGTTAAATAATCAACTTTAGCCTTGTTTGAATCCGTAAATGAATGTGAAGGACATGGCTGCCATGTAATCTCAATCTTTGCATCCGGATTTCCAATTAGTTTTGGACTTACTTCAATATTTATGTTAGGTTTCTTACTATCTGCACTCGATGTTGCTGCTCCACTGTTTGCAGCCGGAGCTTGCCCCTGTTTACTACAACCTGCCAAAGTCAAGCTGGCTAAAAGCATGAATGTTAGAATTAAAGCCGTGGTTCTTTTCATCAGTTTCTCTCCGCCTAAATTCCCAATTATTTTTCAAATAACTTGAATCATACTAAAAGCAGTACAGGAGTTAATGTTGCGTAATATGAAAACCAGTGCTTTTAACATAATAAATCTTGAATTGCCATCATGTTGAAAAACACACATCTGATGCTGTACCTTGCAGTATCCAGAAAAAGGGTCACAAGGCACTATTACTGCAACAGCTTATGTAAGGTCATATCTGTATAAATCATAACAAGTACAATAACTTCCCGGGTAGAAACCGTACTTGATTTGATTGCGTATAATTAGTACTCACAATTTAGGATACTTAGATTTATAATCTGCTTATTCAGCCTGAAAATGGATGCCAGCAGCCATCATCGTCCAATCTGTATACGACCCTGTCTACCGGAAGTTTTTTATGCTCATATCTTTGTCCGTTTTTCATCTCACTGATTAATATCCTTACAGACTCTTTTCCCATTTCCCTACCTTTTTGAATGAGTCCGATAATCTCTCTTTGTTTGTGACTATTCGATACTTCCTTCATGTCGAAGCATGCAATTTCTTTTATATTATCAAGTTTTAACTTCCTTAAGCTGTCTATTATAATGTTAAACCAGGATATATTACTAATGATCAATGCTTGCAAATCCTTATTTTCTGTCAGGTACTCCTCGATTAACTTTACAGAATATTCCCCCATCTTATCCACACTTGAGAAAGGCTTTTTAGGCTCATTCTGGGCTAAGTTATATTTCTTGTTAATCAATATGTCATTATCCTGAAGTGCTTTTTCATATCCTTTTACCCTGTCTGCAACGGTAATTGTATTTTGAGAATAATAAGAAAGAAAGCCTATATTCTTCAGGCCTTTCAGGATAAAATCCTGCGTTTGCTCATAT
>CALMWN010000367.1 GCA_937873555.1 uncultured Clostridia bacterium | reverse complement strand
GGTCTGACCATCAATCACACTCATATTAC
Source organism: uncultured Clostridia bacterium (assembly GCA_937873555.1). Lineage (GTDB taxonomy): Bacteria > Bacillota > Clostridia > Acetivibrionales > CALMWN01 > CALMWN01. The sequence goes on along the minus strand of CALMWN010000367.1, from coordinate 2,247 downwards.
CTACAGAGTAAAACTTACCGTTTGCCTTTGGTTCTCCATTATAAAGAACTTCGCCATTCTCAGTGGTTACAACATTTTGAGTTTCCTCTAAAATCTTTTTTTTCTCATCAAGCTTCCAGTATGACTCGATTTTATCCTTTGAAAGCTTAACAAACGTCATTACTTTTGTTTTATCACCCACAACATAAAGCTTTTCAAATTTATAGGAAGAATCATCAAGCTTAACTGAATCATTACTAATCGTTGAAACCTTTAAAGTAATAAATTCATGATATGGTACACTACTGTTTTGGCTCGGAGCGTTTGTCAGACCCTTTGATAAAACAAGGAATACTATTACGAGTGAAAATACAATCAGCAGTCCACCTTTTAAAAATTGTACGTATGTAGTAGAAGCCATTCCGGCAGTTGCCACAATCAGTATAACTATTATTCCTACTCCAATTACTCCCCAATAAAATGGAATTCCTAATAATGGCTCAACGAGAGTACCTGCACCAACCATTTGAGGAATCAGATAAAACAAAGAAACTAGCAAAGTACTAATGGCAGCAAATAATTGAATTGCCTTTGAATTGAATTTTGAATCCAAGGCATCTGTGAAGGTATATTTACCAAGTCTTTTCATAGGCTCGGCAACAACAAATAATGCAACTACCCAACCTGCCAAGTATCCAATAGAATATAAAAATCCGTCATATCCATAAAATGCTATCATTCCGCAAATTCCTAAGAATGAAGCTGCTGATAAATAATCTCCTGCAAATGCAATGCCATTTACAGACCAGTGAATTTGACCTCCTGCTGCAAAATATCCGCTTGCAGACTGTTTTTTTCTGGCAAAATGATATGAAATACCTAGAACCGATGCAACGAAAACTAAAAACATAATAACTGCAAGTGGCGACGCATGATAATTCATACTTTGTCACCCCCGTTACTCACGTTTTCGTCATCCTTGTTAAGCTTCTTTTCTGATTCTGTGCAGTACTGATTATAAGTTACTGCTAAAATCAATGCCAGTATAATTAACCCAAATCCGTAAACAATTGCCAGATTCAGGCTGCCTATATCAGTACCCATAATTGACGGATTAAACACGTTGATAACTACAAATCCCGCATAAACAAGAGTGTAGACCACAAACATAATTAGTCCGAGTCTGGATTTTACTGATGCTGAATTGTCTTTTTTCCATTCAGTAGCTGGACCGTGTGACATAAAAATCCTCCTTATTATTAATTTGATTATAATATTAATACATTAATATTATCTGAGCAATACTTTTAAATTATAAAACCCGCGCCATCCCGGCGAAGGAAAATGCTACTTTAAAAAACTGTACTTATAATAAATCAATTATTGCAATATCAATAAAATATACAGCTTATTCTATATGAAAAAGCATATTTATTCAATATTTTTATTTAGAATCTACTTTCACAATATGAATGTATTAGTTGGCCAACAAAGGCGAACAAATGGTTCGGTACTATAGCTATTACTCCAACAAGTCCCGTGGCGTTCCAAAAAAAAGAAGAGCTCATCGACGCTACTGATAATCAGTCACTCGGCTCCACTAACGCAGTAACTACTATAGTCGAGTCAGACATTACTTGGACCGGTAAAATTGTCAAAATAAATTCATTTGCTTGCTGCCTTCATGAAATACATATAGTAAGCCGATCCAGCATCAGACTATTTATTGCTGAAACTATTTAAACCCTGAATTATTAACTTTTCAATCGCAAAAGAGTATAAGCACTATTCAAGTTAAAGATTGCTATACTTTTTCCCACCATTAAAGGGGTTTGATATAAATCAAATTATTGAAATTACTGAATTATCAATGGAAGATATTGAGAAACTGAATTCGGAAATTCATTAGGTATATATTTCTATATGAATAAACAGCTGCCTCCTACTCCAATGAAAAGGGACGTTTCTTAGGAAATAATTGACAGTCGACAATAAGCGGCATATAGTGGAATAAAAAGTAAATGGAGGAAGCCATATGCCAAGGACTGCACGTATAAAAGCCCCTGAATACATATACCACATCATGTGCCGCAGTATCAGTGAAATACCCTTGTTCCAGGATGAGGACGACAAGAACTATTACCTGGACCTATTAAAAAAGTACAAGGAGAAATACAACTGCAGGCTCTATGCATACTGCCTTATGGACACCCACCTGCATCTGCATCTTGATCCGCAGGGCTTTGATCTATCAAAGCTCATGCACAG
>CALMWN010000366.1 GCA_937873555.1 uncultured Clostridia bacterium | reverse complement strand
GCCTTAACCTGTTTCATGCTTATTTTTAGTGCGCCCGGAATTTCTTTGACCCATGCCGCTTTATCTCCCCCTTCTTCGGCGGAGCCAAATTCAGCTATCATCACCGGTTTTGTTGGGTGATTTTTTGATACTTCTCTTATTTGATCGCGGAACATTTCTTTAAATGACTGCCAGCCGCTCCAGGTTTGTGTAGTTCCCCAGTTGTAGCCATCTATGCCTATCCAATCAACATATTCATCCCCGGGATATGCAAGTTCGTGGTCATTCCAGTATTCATTGGGGTTAGGATAGTTATTGAAGCACCATACCCATTTGACATTAATGGCGCCAGCTTTTTTGAATATATCATGTACATGTCTGTAAGCTTTAATGTACTTTTCCGGATCTTTGCCGTTATTTCCAACACCCCATGGATATTTTTCAATATTGAATTCGTGTCCCCACCTCAGGAAAATAATTCTTCCAAAAGCCTTGGCATCACGCGCCCACTTCTCGATATATCTGTCCCACTCGCCTTTAATGATGTTATCGAGTTTGATTTTATCTTCATCTCCCCATATCCAGGGTTCCCAGACGATGTGAGGAACAGCTCCATATTTGATCACATTTCTGCATTCGATTTCCGGGAAATCTGATGAATAGTCCTGATACCACATTATCATTGCAGATTTTTTGTTGAATGTTTTTTCAAAGCTTTTTATGAACGCAATGTTTTGTGGCGCGCCTTCCCTGAACACCCCAAGGTAGCAGCCTTCTATTATTTGAGATTCTATTGATACAGCTGGCTGAGCAAATCCGAAGCAAAATCCCGTGCCTACCGGCAGGCAGGCAAACATCAAAATCCAAAATCCAAAATAAATCCCAATTGCAAACCTCCAAATCCAAAAAGTTGGGATTTGGGATTTAGGTTTTATTTTGCCGTGCCTGCCAGTCTTGCCTGTCGGCAGACAGGCAGGCAGGAAGTTTGAAGTTTGATGTTTGATGTTTTTCATTTATATTTTCCTTTCTAATTCACCCTTTTACTGCTCCAGCGGTTAATCCTTTGATTATATATCTCTGGAGCATAAAGAATAATATCATGACTGGAATTGTTGCAACAGTTGCGGCTGCCATCATAAGGTCAAACCTGTTCTGGTAGTTGCCAACGAAAAGTCTTATTCCAACAGGTATTGTCATTGTGTCCGCATTGCATAATACCCATGCAAACATCAGTTCGTCCCAGGCTGTCAAGAATACATAAACCCCGGTTGCTATTATTCCCGGAATCGCCAAGGGAAGCACAATATGCCAGAATACCTGGAGCTGCGATGCGCCGTCGATGCGCGCGGCTTCCTCAAGTTCAGAAGGTATCGCGGCGAAGAATCCTCTGAGTATCCATATGCTAAAAGGTATAAAGAAAGCTGAATAAATTAAGATGATTCCAGGGAATGTCCCTTTTATCGGGACTCCCGTTACATCGTTGAATTTCACAAACATTATGTAAATCGGTATTAAGTACATGATCGCAGGTATCATCTGGGTTGCAAGAATCAAATTTCCAAAGAGGTCAGATCCCGGGAATCTGAAGCGCGAGAAAACGTAGGCCGCTAAAGTTGCGAAAACCATTGCTACTATCATCGATATCCCGCAGATGATGAGTGAATTCCTCAGGTACAGGCCAAAGTCAATGTTATACCACATATCAACGTAATTCCTCCACCTGATGACAAAATGTCCTTCACGAATCTTGCTGAATCCGAGCGGCTGAGTTTTTTTGATGTCAAAATAAGTAATTCTCCCGTTTGTCGTGCCAAGTAGAAGGGAATCTTTGTCCTTTAAGATAGAAAGCACGTCGCCAGAAGCAAGGTCTTTTTTGCCATTATTTAACTGACGGAATAGTGCGCTGAAGTTGTCTATTCTTCCTGTTTTTTTGTTCAGGATTGACATGCCTTGATTTGTGCCAAAAATCATCAAGTTGTCATAAATCTTTATCTGGCCAACCTGATCCGAAATGAGCCCGTTAGCAGTTGAAAATCTTTTTATTACTCTGCCCGAGCTTAAGTCAAAATCAAGAGCCCCTGAAGAAGTTCCAAGGTAAAGTTTTCTATTGTATGGAATGATTCTCCAGACTTTTGTAGTGATCCCCTCAACTTCGATTGGATATGTATTTATGATTTTTCCTGTGCCAAGGTTTACGGAAATCAAGCCTTTGTCACCGCCAACCAGAAGGCTGCCGCCAACTTTTGATATTGTTAAGACCTGGAAAGGAGTCAAGTCGCTTTTTATATCAATCAGCCTGATAAATTTGCCAGTTTCTGTGTTGAATTCGAGTACACCCTCAAATCCTTTAAGTTCCAGGCTTACCCAGATCTTGTTGCCTTCTTTGAATATGACGCTTGATACGATTTTGTTGACATCTATTCCATAAAGCGGATATTTGAACCTGCCAACCTTTTTAAGGTCATCGCGCCTGACTTTGATCAGTCCCTTGTTCGAAGTTGCTATCCAGATGTATTTTTCATCAAAAGCAAATGAGGTTGAAGAGGTTTTGAAAGAGTTGCTTTTTACAATATTCCTGTTTTTATCGAGCTTGCTTATTCTGCCGTCAGCCGTTCCAATGTAGTAATAGTCCTTGCTTTTATCTTGCCTGTCGGCAGACAGGTCTATGGCTATCACATGATTTGCGGCTTTTGAGAGGAATATCCTGCCTGTCAGGATGTCGGTATTATCCTTGAACGAGCAGTAGACCATCCAGAAGATAGGAAATAGCGTGATCAAAAGAAAAGCAACCATCGCAACGTCGATCAAACGCTTGACTATTCTTTGTTTTACGTAATAAGAAAGCTGGAATTTCATTTGCTAAAGAATTTTAATTGACACAAAAACCCAAATAATTCCAAGCACAATGATAACAACAAGGGTAGTAAGTATCAACCTGAATATTTTGTCTTCTCCGTAAG
>CALMWN010000365.1 GCA_937873555.1 uncultured Clostridia bacterium | reverse complement strand
ACAGTGTTCTGGTTGGAGTCTTTTCCACGGCAATATCTGTTTCTGTGGGAGTGCTGGCAGCTTACAGCATTACAAGGTTTAAAACCGGAGGCAATGCATATTCCAACTGGATAGTTTTCACAAGGATGGCCCCGCCGGCTATTCTTATCATACCATTTTATCTTGTTTTCAAGCAGATAGGGCTAATAAATACTGTTTGGGCACTTGTTATTGCAAATATTACTTTCAATATCCCTTTTGTTGTCTGGACAATGAAGGGTTTCTTTTCAAATTTACCCGAAGAGATGGAGGAAGCAGGCCTAATAGAAGGATGTACAAGAGTGGAAGTACTATTTAAAATATCTATTCCTGTATCCCGATCAGGAATATTGACAACAAGCCTGTTTTGCTTTCTTTTCGCATGGAATGAGTACCTGTTCGGACTTACTCTTGCCCTGTCAGAGGAAAGCAAGACGCTGCCGGTTGCTGTCGGAAACTATATTACTGGCTACTCAATAAACTGGGGCCCGCTTTTTGCCGCCGGAAGTATGATTCTTTTGCCTGCGCTTATAACAGTAATATTCTTGCAAAGCTATATCGTTGATGGATTGGCGGTAGGGTCAATCAAATAGTATCTACCAGCCTTAAGCTGATGAGATAATAAAAAAACAGGGAGGGATAATGTATGAAGAGTAAGCAGTTGCGGAGAATTGTCGGCCTTTTGCTTGCTGTGACAGTAATGACAGGTTTAGTGATGGGATGTAGCCAAAAAGAATCTAAAAGCACACAAGATTCAACACCCAAAAAAGAACAATCCATGCAAGCACAGACCTCCGGAAATGAACAAAAGGAATTCACGATTTTTGCCCGCACAGGACCCGATTCAAGTACATGGCTAAGAGAAGTTGCAAAGGGATTTACCAACGAGACGGGAATAAAGGTAAACTTTATTGAGCAGGGGCAGAGCGGATACTTTACCAACTTAACAAATCAACTGGTTGGTGGTACAGATTCTTTTGAACTTGGCGTGACGAACAGTACATATATAGGGCCATGGGCATATGCCGGATATATTGACCCGCTTGACGATTACATTGCAAAGTTTCCGTCGGATTATGACATGAAAGACCTGGCCTTCTCTTACAAAATAAATGAAAAAACATATGCCATTCCATATAGTATCAGTGCACATTTTCTATACTACAGGAGTGACCTGATACAAACGCCCCCACAAACTTGGGATGAATATATTGAGCTGAGCAAGAAATTTACCAAGACCATCAACCCGTCTTCGCCCACAAAATATGGTACTGCGTGGACGGCAAAATCAGGACCGGAACAGCCAAAAACCTTTTATAATTTTCTCTGGTCTCTTGGAGGGGACATTGTTGTTGACGGTAAAGCGGCTGTCGCTTCCAAAGCTGCCTTGAAGGCAGGAGAGTACTGGGATACATTTAGAAAAGAAAAGATTATCCCGCCAGATATGGCCAACTACAGCTATCCTGAGGTGCTTGATGCTTTAAAGACGGGCACGATTGCAATGGCGGCACCATATTGGAGCGCTGGATTCAGTGATTTACTGAGCAGCGACAGTCCTTACAAAAAAAATATAAAGGTTGCATTGTTGCCTGGAGTTAAGCAGCCTGACGGAACTATTAAGAGAGTATCCTTTAACCATTCTTATACGCTGGTAATGAATAAAAAAGGTAAAAACAAGGAAGCAGCCATGAAGTACTATGCATATCTGGCAAATAAGAAAAACCAGCTTGCCTATGCAAAAATTGCTGGCTTTCCTGCAAGGTATTCTGCTCTAAAAGATTCATCACCTGAAATGAAGGATTTCTTTGATGTTGCTCTCAAATCACTAGAGATAACAAGGTATGAACCGCTTGTATCTTATTATCTGGAACAGCATGACATTATGAATAATGCATTATCCGGCATTATGACAGGCACAGTTCCATATGAGGACGCCCTTAAAAAAGCACAGGATGAGCTGCAAAAGCTGATTGATTCAAACAAAAAATAAAACATGATTTAAGTCAAATTACTCCATCACTGCAAGGTGGCAGTGATGGAGTAAAAAAATTGATGATGGGGTAAAAAAATGAGTTTTTATGGAATGAGAAGTTTAGACGAACTACTTGAGCATTTAGGTGATATCAGGCAGGTTGCAGGAATAGATCAATATTCTATAAAAGGCGGTCAGGGTGATTCTAACCATATATTGCAGGTCAGGAATGGTATGGGCTTGAAGTTTGACGTTAATGTCAGCCGGGGTTTTGACCTTGGATTATGCGAGCTGTTTTCAGTGCCTGTCAGTTGGATGTCATCATGCGGAAGGGTCTCACCTTATTTTTACGACAAGCAGGGAGATGAATGGAATCGCGGTTTTGAGGGCGGGCTTATGACTACATGCGGTTTGACACAGGCGGGAAAACCGAATACTGACCTTGACCAGATGCTGGGGCAACATGGGAGAATATCATATGTTCCGGCAGAATTACTACAGTGCGAGCTTATACAAGAGCATCCGGAAAGGATAGTATTGAGGGCAAAGGTAAGAGAAACAAAAGCATTGTCTGAAAACATATCTGTTTACAGAACCATAACAACATATTTGGGTAAAAATGAAATTCTGATAGAGGATACAGTAGTTAATGAAGGCTACGAACCTGTTCCTCATATGATTCTATACCATTTCAATTTTGGGTTTCCGCTTATAAGCGGAACTACAAAGATTTCAAAATTGGAAAGTGACAGGGAGCTGATAAAGGGTGAAGCTGATCTTTGCGATCCTTTGTCAGTCAGGCCGGTCAGTAGATTCGAAAAACCGGATGTTATACTACATACTAATATAAAGAGTGAAACCAACGAAATAAAGTTTGAAATAGAGAATTTAATAAAGTTTAACAACTGGAATAGGAGATTAAAGTTAACACTTTTATATAATAAGGAACAATGCCCTTACTTGACACAATGGCGGTATTTCGGAAGCGGGGTAAATGTATTTGGAATTGAGCCTGGTAACGTATCTACCAAAGGCAGGTCTTATCATCGTGCTGCCAAGCTTCTCGATATCCTGGAGCATGGTCAGTACAGACAATATAATCTGAAAATCAATTTTGAATTGAAGGAGGATATATAGTGAATACAATTCTCATTTTGATGGATTCAATGAGAAGGGATCATCTAGGGTGTTACAGCTTGTCTAGACCTGATACGCCTAATATAGATCGCTTTTCTAATACTGCTACCGTTTTTGAAAGGTCATACATAGGCTCATACCCATGTATGCCGGCAAGGCATGACTTGTGGACAGGACAGCTCAATTTTCTACGCAGGGGCTGGTCCCCTCTGGAGTATGACCAGCCGGACCTTGTAACTCTGCTTTCACAGTCTGGTGTTAGAACGTCACTGATAACCGATCATTATCACTACTGGCAGTACGGTTCAGGGAATTATTTTCAGAGTTTTAATTCTGTAGATCTTGTCAGAGGACAGGAAAAAGACAATTTTAAAACCGGTAACAATGATAAGGTGGAATTTCCGGCTAAGGCTGAAAAGCTAAACCCAGACTGGCACAGATATTATATGAACATAAAGGATAATAAGTCTGAGGATGACTATTTTACAGCCAGAGTTTTTAACAGTAGTATGAGATGGCTGGAAGAAAACCACGACCAGGGGGATTTTTTCATGATGATCGACTGCTTTGATCCTCATGAACCCTTTGACCCACCTTTAGAATATGCGAGAAAATTCCTGCCTGAGGGCTGGGAAGAACTTATAAAGTGGCCTTGTTATGGTAATGCCGATAGGTTTTCAAAACATGACCTGGAAATTATTCATGGACTTTACTGCGGAGAGATTTCATTTTTGGATCATTGCTTCGGTAAATTTTATAGAAAACTTGAACAGCTAAATTTGCTTGATGATACAACCATTATTCTGACGGCAGATCATGGGCTGCTTTTTGGAGAACACAACTGGATTGGCAAACACTCAAGGATACTTTTTAATGATATCTGCACAACACCACTGATCATTTATAATAAATCACTCGGTTCTGGAAGGAACAGTTCATTGGTGCAAATGTCTGATATTATGCCGACAATATTGGATATTATGGGGGTAGAAAAGCCGGATGGGATTCAAGGCAAAAGTCTTGCCCCCATTTGGGATCAGAAACTCCGGAATAATGAAGATATATTGCATAGGGATGCAATACTGTTTGGTGTATTTGGTGGAGCAGTTTATTGTACCGATGGCGATTATGTTTTTATTAAAAAGCCCAATGAAACCAATTCACCCCTTTATTGGTACACACGTTCCCACTTCAACAATTGGGACTTTGGACAGATAAACTATTGGCGGGATTCTATAAAACGTATAGAGCAGTTTGATGGACGAAGATTTCCGGTGCAATATAAAAATGCACATCCAAGGCATGCTGCACCTGAGTTTTCAGATGAAAAATCAAAATATGCAAGTGGTGTTGACAGCTGTGATGAACTGTACGATACTGCAAACGACTATGCTCAGACACATAATCTTGTAAGTGAGAAACCTGAAAAGACCCGGTATTTCAAAAATATCATGAAGCGGTTGATGGTGGAATTCGACGCACCAGCAGAACAGTTTGAACGTCTTGGATTATGATTATATAGCATTCATTGGAGAGGACTGAGATTGGGTATGAAATTATTTTGGGGAGATATTCACAATCACTGTGGAATTACGTATGGATTCGGAGGGTTGGAAAATGCTTTGAATGCTGCTAAAGAGCAGCTTGATTTTTGCTCAGTCACTGGTCATGCTATGTGGCCGGATATGCCGGATAGAAACCCGGATACGGACTTTATAATTGATTTTCATCTAAAGGGCTTTTCAAAACTTGAGAAAAACTGGGATAATATAAAAAATAAGGTGGAAGAGTATAATAAGGATGGTGAGTTTGTAACCTTTCAAAGTTTTGAGGTTCATTCATGTCAATTTGGAGATTACCATATTGTTTCGCCTGATTCTGAACTTGAGCTGAATTATCTGGAATCACCTATGGAAGTATTAAAATCTCAGAAATGCCGTGCTATTGCGATTCCACATCATATTGGGTATACCCCGGGGTATAGGGGAATAAATTGGGACAGCTTTGACAGTACTATAAGCCCGGTAGTTGAGGTTTTCTCCAAACACGGCTGTGCTATGAGCGAGGTAGCGCTTTATCCTTACTATCATGACATGGGACCGAGGGATTCGCGCAATACTGTGTATAACGGACTAAAAAGAGGGAAAAAGTTCAGCTTTATCGCATCAACAGACCATCATGCCGGATATCCGGGTTCGTACGGCGACGGAAGACTCGCTGTTTTGGCAGAGGAAAAAACGCGTGAGAGTATTTGGAAAGCAGTCAACAAGGGTAGAACTTATGCTGTCACAGGGGATAAAATCAAATGTGAATTTACGGTCAATGGAGAAGTATTTGGTTCGACAATTCATACTAACGGTAACAGGGAGATCGGTTTTAATGTTGAGGCTGCTTATTTTATCGACAAGATCATAATATTCAAAAACCTTCGTCCGTTCAAGGTAATATGCGGGGAGAGCCTAACGGATGCAAATACTTCAGGCAGATACAAGTTGAGAATTGAAATGGGCTGGGGGAACAGCAAGAGTTCATTTATATGGAATTGCAGCTCTAGTGTAAAAGATGGCAGGTTTGTTGATGTTGAAAGCTGCTTCCGGGGTAGAAGTGTTCTTTCACCTACTGCGGGAATAGCTGAGGACAATAATATCAACCGTTTGACGACAAAGATAACTGAAAAGACAGAAACAAGGGTGGAATGGGTATGTGAAACCTTTAAGAATCAGTCAACTCTTCATCCTCAAACATCTGCAATAATTCTGGAGGTTGAAGGAGATATCAATACAACCATCACTTTTAACATTAATGGGAAGAATGTTGAAATGACAATTAAAAAATTGTTGGAGAATGGAATGTCAGTTCATATGAAGCCATACTCCTCTGAGGCTTTTAACATACACACTGCTGTACCTCAATCAAAATATTGCGTCAGTGACAGCATTATTGATGGTAAGGCTGAAACAAATAGCGATATCTATCATATGGAGGTGTATCAATATAACAATCAGGCAGCATATGTTTCTCCTATATTCGTTATGAGCAAATAAAAAAGTGTCAGAACAAAAGAATGCCACTTTTTTGAAGGGAGCTTGAGAATAATGAGCAAGAAATTAGGTGTTGGAATAATCGGATGTGGTGGGATAGCAAATGCGAAGCACATGCCGAATCTCCTTAAGATCGATAACGTTGAGGTGATTGGTGTATGTGACCTTTTTCAACCTGAAAGGGCTGTTGAATTAATCAGAAAATTTGGACTTAAAAGTTGCAGTGTATATGAGAATTATTATGAGCTTCTAAAGAACACTGAAATTGAAAGCATACATGTTTGTACACCTAATGAAAGTCATGCACCAATCACTATTGATGCTTTAAACGCCGGAAAGAATGTAATGTGTGAAAAGCCAATGGCTATGAATGTTGAACAGGCTCAGACTATGGCAGATACTGCAAAAAGAACCGGTAAAAAGCTGACAATTTGTGCAAATAACCGTTTCAGGCCAGATAGTTGGTATCTCAAGGAAATATGTACGCAAGGCATGCTGGGACATATATATTACGCCAAGGCTCATGCCGTTAGACGGCGGGGAGTACCAACATGGGGGAACTTCATGAATATAGAGTCACAGGGAGGAGGACCAATGATTGATAGTGGAACTCATGCGTTAGACCTTGCTTTATGGATGATGGACAACTATGAGCCACAAATGGTTTTGGGCAAGACCTATAACTATTTGGGCAAGACAACTAGTCCCGCAAACCCTTATGGAAACTGGGATGCTGAAAAATATACTGTTGAGGACTCGGGATTTGGAATGATTATCATGAAAAATGGTACAACTATAAATCTTGAATCCAGCTGGGCACTGAATATTATTGATGAAAAGACGGCCAAGGTAACACTGTGTGGAATAAAAGCCGGAGCAGATATGGATAACGGACTTACAATTAACGGAGAGATGAATGGCAGGCTATATGAACAAAAAATTATACTTGAGCCTCAGAAGATACCATTCTATGGAACCCAGGAAATATTTGGACCTGAACTGGAAATTCGCTTGTGGGTTGATGCATTATTGAACGATAAGGAGCCGGTAGTGAAGCCTGAGCAAATGGTGGTAGTAGCAAAGATAATACAGGCTCTTTATGAATCGGATATTAGTAATAAACCAATATATTTTGAATAGTGAGGTGGAAATGATATGAAACTTGCCTTAGCAGGATATGGCAGCCTTGCCAAAGTATACATCAATGCCGTTGAAGA
>CALMWN010000364.1 GCA_937873555.1 uncultured Clostridia bacterium | reverse complement strand
GGGGTGGAGTATGAAGAATAAATTGATTTATGTGGTTGATGATGAGCAGAACATTCGTGATCTTATAAGAAGTTACCTGCAAAGTGAAGGCTATGATGTGGAAGTTTTTGAAGATGGAGCCTCGGCGTATGAGGGGTTTTTGAAAAAACCTGCTGATATGCTTGTAATCGATATAATGATGCCGGGAATGGATGGGTACTCGCTTTGCCGTGAGATTAGAAAAAGCAGTGATGTGCCTATAATAATGGTTTCTGCCAAGGATGATGAAATTGACCGTGTAATAGGTTTGGAGCTGGGAAGTGATGATTACATCTCAAAGCCATTCAGCCCGAGAGAGCTGGTAGCAAGGACAAAAACCGTTTTCAGGAGAATGAGGGATGAGAGCCCGGATCAGAAATTGCGGAAAAGTGAAATCAGAAGTCATGACATAGTCATTCTTCCTGAGCAGAGAAGAGTATTGAAGGATGATACGGAAATAGAACTGACAGCAAAGGAATATGACTTCATACTTTTCCTTGTAGAGAACAAGAACAGGGTATTTACAAGGGAACAACTTATAAACAGCATATGGGGCTATGACTATATAGGAGATACAAGGGCCATTGACGATATTGTCAAACGTGTAAGGAAAAAGCTTTCACAAGTAGGTTCAGCACTGGAAATCGTGACAGTCTGGGGCTATGGCTATAAAATAAGCGATTAAACAGTAAATGTATTGCAAATCGGGAACCGGTTATTGCAGCACGACAGAATAAAAGCTTATGCAGGATTTTATAGAATTGGTGGTTAGAGTTGCATGAAAAAAAGTATAACCAATAAAATCATTATCTCATACCTTGTAATGATCGCGTTGACACTTGCTTTTGTGGGAGTGATTTTTAACTTCTCAGCGAGGAGGTATATGGAGAAACAGGCCAGGTTGAACCTGGAAAAGGATGCTAAAGTGATAGCGGAGGTTTTCAAGAATAATTACAACAGTGAAACCGATACCATGGAAACAAGAATTGCACAGCTTGTACGCCAAAGAATCAGGAGAGGTGTAGGACATCCTGACAGCTTCTACGCTATCACTACAAAAGACGGAAAAATACTTTATCCAAAAGCTGTAACTGAAGAGACCACATTCTTAAAGCAGCAGATTTTGCCGGAACTCAAAAACAAACTGAAAGGATTGTTCAACTCCGATACAAAGATAAATTCCAGGATACAGGTAAAGGGCACTGAATATATGGTGGCGCTTATTCCTGAAATATTCACTCCCAAAAAGGATGGAAACCCGGCAGATATCAAATTATGGGTGATCCTGTATACTCCGGTCGGACAGGTACAGGCGTTGACTGATGGCATGATAGTGGTTTTGCTTTTATCAATAATTTTCACAGGAATACTTGGGGTAATACTTGGTGTTTTTATTGCCAAATCTATTGCCAAACCCATAATTCTCCTCAAAAACAGGGCTGAAAAACTTTCAGAAAGAGATTTTGATTCGAGAGTGGAAATCAAAACAGGAGATGAGCTTGAGGAACTGGCGGTTACTGTGGAAAAAATGGCGACAGAACTCAAGGAATATGATATAGCGCAGAAAAGATTTCTGCAGAACGCTTCCCATGAGTTGAAAACCCCTCTTATGTCAATACAGGGCTATGCGGAGGGTATAAAGGATGGAGTGTTTGAAGACAATGGCAAGGCTCTGGATATAATTATTGACGAGAGCACCAGACTAAAGAGGATTGTCGAAGAGACCATCTTTCTCTCCAAGCTTGAGACAATGGAAGGCTTTTATAGATTCACCATTGAGAGCGTTAATGAAATAGTGGAAAAAAGTATTGAGAAAGTTGAGAGCCTTGCACAGAAGAACGGCATAAGGATGAGACTGTTTAGAAACAATGATGCCATGATAAAAATGGATAGCGACAAGTTTACGCAGGCATTGATAAATATTTTCGGGAATTCTCTGAG
>CALMWN010000363.1 GCA_937873555.1 uncultured Clostridia bacterium | reverse complement strand
AAATTGGTGGTATAATATGCGTGTCGTACAGTGCTTTTAAGAGGGGGTGTAAGTTTTATGGCATATATCATTACTGATGCGTGCATCAGTTGTGGCGCTTGCGAGTCAGAGTGCCCGGTATCATGCATATCACAGGGGGATAGCATTTATGTTATCGACGCCGATGCGTGCATAGAATGTGGAGCTTGCGCAAATGTTTGTCCGGTGGATGCTCCCAAACAAGCGTAATTGAACTTTCAAAGAAGCCCGGAAACGTTGTTCCCGGGCTTCTTTGCTTCGCATGGTGGTGAAAATGGTAAAGGAAGCACCGATCCTGCTGGTTTTCGTTGAAGGAATTCTCACATTCGTATCGCCCTGCATGCTGCCCATGATTCCGCTTTATATCGCATACATGGCAGGTGGTGACGTGGAAGGCAAAAGCAGCTTTCAACGGATGGCAGGTACGATGGGCTTTGTATTGGGATTTACTGTTATATTTGTCCTCATGGGCATGACCGCGACTACTCTGGGTCATCTTTTGAAAGACTACAGAGAGTATCTTGAACGGGTAGGAGGCGTGCTGCTGGTCATATTTGGATTGTTTTATGCAGGGGTATTAAAGATTCCGCTGCTTTCCAGGGAGAGGCGTATGGACCTCTATGTAAACGGTAGGGGATTCCTTGTTTCCCTCCTTTTTGGTGTGATCTTTTCCCTCGGATGGACGCCCTGTATCGGCCCGTTTCTTGGATCTGTATTATGGATGGCGGGCCTGTCAGAGACCTTAATGCAGGGGGCGCTGCTTTTATTCGTCTATTCCCTGGGTTTAGGCATACCTTTTATTCTGACCGGGTTGATGCTGGACCAATTCCGAAGCATTTCCTCAAAGCTTATGAAATACCATAGGATGATCCAGGTTTTTTCAGGGCTGTTGCTGGTCTTGATGGGGGTATTAATGATTGCGGGAAGGTTAAAATATCTAAGCGGGTTATTCGTATAGGGGTGGTGGATATGATCATTCAAAAGAAAGGCTTGACGACGGTGATACTGCTGCTGGCAATGCTGGGACTGTTTGCCGGGGCTTATTTTTACTACAGCGGCTATAAGGACGAA
>CALMWN010000362.1 GCA_937873555.1 uncultured Clostridia bacterium | reverse complement strand
ATAATGCGCTGGATGTAACGCCAGACGGAAAATGGATTGCAGCCGGGTCTGCAGAACCGGTAATTACAAAGCTGGAGGAAGAAGGCAAGACCGCCATGTTCCTCGCAGTAAACAACAGCATTGAAGCGGTGATTGCGGTCGCGGACACCCTAAAGGAGAACTCCAGGGAAGCAATTGAAGATTTGCGGAAGATGGGTATTGAGGTTTACATGATTACCGGGGATAACAGGAGGACTGCCGAAGCTATTGCAAAACAGGTTGGAATAGAAAAAGTCCTTGCGGAGGTGCTGCCGGAAAGCAAGGCTGAAGAGGTGGAAAACCTTAAAAAGCAGGGCAAGATAGTAGCAATGGTGGGAGACGGCATCAATGACGCACCTGCGCTTGCAACTGCGGATATAGGAATGGCTATAGGCACGGGTACCGATATCGCCATCGAAGCAGCGGATATAACCCTGATGAGAGGGGATCTTAGAGCAATACCTGCTGCAATAAGGCTTTCGAGGAAAACCATGAGCAAGATAAAACAAAACTTGTTCTGGGCATTCATATACAATATCATTGGCATACCGTTTGCAGCATTAGGCTTACTCAGCCCCATAATAGCCGGAGGCGCAATGGCATTCAGTTCGGTGTCGGTGGTTATAAATTCACTTAGCCTAAACAGGTTCAATCCTTATGGAAAAGATTGATTAGATTGTCCTTGCAAGGGGCTTTTCAATTGAGATTTATGAAAAGAGGATGAAAATGAACAGCTGCAGCAAAAAGATACTCGTTGTGGATGACGAAGAAAAGATTGTACAGGTTGTAAAATCATACCTTGAGCACTCTGGGTTTGTGGTATACGAGGCATACAACGGAAAACAGGCGCTCCAAATATTTAAAAAAGTAGCGCCGTCACTTGTTGTGCTGGATTTAATGCTTCCTGATATTTCCGGGGAAGATATATGCAAGATGCTTAGAAAACAGTCAAGAGTTCCCATTATTATGCTTACTGCAAAGGTCGAGGAAGAGGATATATTAAGAGGGCTTGATATTGGCGCAGATGATTATATTACCAAGCCATTTAGTCCCAAGGAGCTGGTAGCAAGAGTTTTTGCCATTTTGAGAAGGACGTCCGGCGAGCCTGTTCCGCTTTCTAATTTAGTATCCTTTAATAACGACGAGCTTGTTATAGATAATGTGAAGCGAGAGGTAAGAAAAAGCGGGAGTGTGTTAAGCCTTACTCCCAACGAATATAAAATTCTAATGACATTAATCAAATACCCCAACAAAACATTTACAAGGGAAGAGCTGATCTGCATGGCGCTGGGAGAAGACTTTGACGGCTATAACAGGACTGTTGACACGCATATAAAGAATTTGAGGCATAAAGTAGAGTCTGACCCCAAGGTTCCGAAATATATTTTAACTGTTCACGGAGTAGGGTACAGATTTGGCGGTGAATAAGATGAAATACAGCCTGCGTGCCAAGCTTTCAATATCATACGTCCTTGTTGCACTGGTTAGTGTTGCACTGATAAGCATCCTTACAAACGTTTTTCTTGATAAGCAGTTCCGGGAGTACATTAAACAGAATCAGGAGCAAAAAAACAAAGAAGTAGTTGCGGCAATAAGCCAGCACTACCAGTCAAACAGGCAATGGAATAAGGATGTGATAGAAAGCATAGGGGTAAGCGCTCTTGAAAACGGGCTTATTATAAAACTGAAGGATTCGGACGGAAACGTGATCTGGGATGCTCATGTCCATAATAACGGGATGTGCCAGAGAATAATCCAGCACATGTCACACAATATGAACAGCCGTTATCCGGATGTTAAAGGGGGTTACGTAGAGAAGCCTTATCCAATCACCTACAACTTTAATCAAGTGGGAACGGTGGAAATAGGCTATCACGGGCCATTTTATTTGAGCGACAATGATTTGACTTTTATAAATACTTTAAACAACCTCTTGATAGGTGTTGGCGTCTTTTCGCTGTTTTTTGCCCTTCTGCTGGGAAGCTTAATGGCAAGAAGGTTGAGCACGCCTATTACAAGGGTTATCAGCACAGCGCAAATGATTGCAAAAGGGTATTTTGCTGACAGGGTAAACGAAAAATCAAACACAAAAGAGATCTGCCAGCTTACTGAAACCGTTAACAATCTTGCTCAAACACTCGAAAACCAGGAAAAACTCCGGAAGCGGCTGACAGCGGATGCCGCTCATGAATTGAGGACACCGCTCGCAACACTGCAAAGCCATATGGAAGCAATGATAGATGGAATATGGAAGCCTGATTCTGAAAGGCTTAAAAGCTGTCATGAAGAGATCATGAGAATAAGCAGGATGGTGGGGGACCTTGAAAAACTGGCCAAATATGAAAGCGATAACCTGGTATTGAATAAGACGGAATTTAACCTTTCCGAACTTATCAGGCTTATAATCCGGAACTTTGAAAATGATTTTATGAGTAAAGGGATAGAAATCAAGTTCTCTGGTCAGGATGAAATTATCCTGGCAGACAGGGATAAAATAAGCCAGGTGATTGTAAACCTTGTATCAAATGCGCTTAAATATACCCCCCATAGCGGAACGGTTGAAGTTAAGGTAAAAGGCCTGGAGCTGTCTCTTATACACATCTCCGAGCCCACGAGACAGGCAGAAATC
>CALMWN010000361.1 GCA_937873555.1 uncultured Clostridia bacterium | reverse complement strand
CATTTACCCCCTTGTTTATGACATCCCTTAGTCTCTGTGTACCTGCCTCGGGAGCAAAGGTCAAACCGCTCTTCCTCACTTTTTGGGCCTTTTCCATCAAGTCCAGCGAAAATGAATCGATTCTCAGCGAAGGCAATGAAAGATTAACCTTCCTTTCTTCCATTTCCTTTATGAGATTATCCGTCAAATCGTCCAGTCCGGTATAATCACTGGTGCTTAATGATGTCAGGGAAATCTCTTCATACCCCGTACTGTCTTCAAGCTTTCTGGCATGTTGAAGCAGCCTGTCAGGAGTTCTTTCCCTTACCGGCCTGTAGATGAAGCCTGCCTGGCAAAACCTGCAGCCCCTGGTGCAGCCCCTGAAAAGCTCCAGCATAATCCTGTCGTGGACAATGTCGGTAAAGGGAACAACGATCTTTTCAGGAAAATAGGCACTGTCAAGATCCTTGATTATTCTTTTCCCTATTGTCGCAGGATAGCGGTCGTCCTTAGGTTTTACACTTCCAACTGTTCCGTCTGAATTGTATATAACCTCATAGAACTGAGGAATATAAACACCATCTATATTTACTATCTTATTCAGGAAATCTTGTCTGGATGCACCTTCTGATTTCCATATCCTATATGCATCCATGACTTCATTAATAATTTCTTCTCCCTCTCCCAGCATGAAGAAGTCCACAACATCCGCCAGAGGCTCGGGATTGTATGCACATGGCCCTCCGGCACAAACAAAAGGATGTCCGTTTGTCCTGTCACTGCTCAAAAGTGGAATATCTGACATGTCCAGCATATTGATAATATTTGTATAGCTCATCTCATACTGAAGTGTAAACCCTACGAAATCGAACAACTTCAATGGGTCTCTGGATTCCAGCGCAAAAAGGGGAATATTGTTCTTCCTCATTTCACCCTCCATATCCACCCAGGGAGCAAAGACCCTTTCGCACCACGTGTCCTGCCTCTCGTTCAGAAGATGATACAGTATTTTCATGCCAAGGTGGGACATCCCTATCTCATAAACATCCGGGAAGCAAAAAGCAAACCGTATTTCTATGTCTTTCAAATCCTTGTATACGCTGTTCCATTCATTTCCTGTATACCTGGATGGCTTTTCAACATTCTGCAGTATTTCATCATTTAATTTAAGGCCCATCAATTCCTCCTGCATACCAATAAAAAAAGAGCTGCGGTTTAGAATATCAATACATCCAAGATTATGTAAACCGCATAAGACTGCTTATCCATAAATTTGCATAACTCTTTATTTATAATACCCAATTGGTATATTTTTAGCAATACAAACTTAAGACATTACGGCATGGCAAGCAAATCTCCCCACATATCGAGAGTCTGGTGGATGTCATTAATGTCTTCTGCCTGGGCTTTACTGCCCTCGGGCATTACCATAGTTTTATCCTCACCTGCTCAACAGACTGGACGAATTGTTATCCAGGAACAGGTGAAAATCCTTGTGAGTCTTCAGCATGGTCGCCGGTATCATGTTTGTCAGGTCATTGTCCATAGTCAGCTTCACTGCTTTTGCCTTTACTTTGTGAGGCACGCATGAAACAATGACATTGCACTGCATGATCTGGTAAACGCTCATAGAAATGGCCTGTTTCGGCACGTCAACAACCGTCGGGAACCAGCCCTCTCCCACCTGCTGCTTTTTGCAGTCCTCATCAAGATTGACAACGATATATGCATCCCTCGTATCAAAATCCGCAGGGGGATCGTTAAAGGCAATATGCCCGTTCTCACCTATCCCTATAAGCCCTAAGTCTATGGGTTCCTTTCTCAGTTCCCTTGTAAGTTCCGTGATATTCTTTCTTATATCTCCCTCGCCATTCACAAAATTTACGGATTTTAAGTTTACAAGTCCGGTAAACCTTTCCCTGAGGTATTTTCTAAAGCTGGCGGGGTGAGTTTCAGGCAGGTTTATGTACTCGTCAAGGTGAAACATCTCAACCCTGCTCCAATCCACATCTGCCTCCACCAGGGCTTTAAGTGTATCAAACTGGGAGGCTCCCGTTGATAAAACGATCCTGGCCTTGCCCTTTTCAGCAATCACCCTGTTTATTACAGCCGCCGAAAACTCTGCAGCAGCTTTTCCCAACTTTTCAGAAGTTTCATTCATATACAGCTTCATTCTATACCCTCCTATAGGTTGCTCAATATTGGTTCAAATTGTATTTTCCATTTATTTATAATATTAGTACAATTGCACCTGTATTGCAAACATGTAATATGCTTGAATCTATAATTTTTAGTTCATCTTTCTTCTCCACGTCAAGCTGTGTATTATCTATAAGTCAAAATAGCTCCCTATCTGTCTTCCCCTCACTTCAAGGGGAAGAATAAGTAAGACTCTGTAGAAAACAAAAATGTTAAAGAAAAAAGCAGGAAAAATACCACAATTAATCAGTTAATAGAATATTAATAAAAAGCCTCCAGAGCAGTTACTGGTTCCTCCCCTTGAACTGAGGGGAGGTTAGGTGGGGAGCAAGTACACTCTCCAAGCCACTTGAAGAGGCAGCTGTTCAAATCCGGATTTGCCAGCAGGCAAGAACTAAAAAAGCACACAATGATATATCATTATGTTCCTTTGATACTTTATCCTACTTGTATATCGACCTCCACGGCTCCACCGTTATATTGTCGATATGCACGTTATCGCCGGTATTCAGCAGGAAGGTCACAATTTGGGCTATATCGCTGCCCTGCAGCATCTTTGCCTTCCGCTCCTCCGGTACCGGTTCAGCCTTATGGGACCATATGTTGGTATTTACCGGGCCCGGACTGATTGATGTCACCCGTATACCCGAGCCCCTGCAGTCGGCTATCAGCGCCTCTGTTATGGCGCGGGCTGCAAATTTGGAAGCTGAATACGCCGCACCTCCGGCACCCACTTTGAACGCTCCCGTTGACAGTATATTTATGATATAACCCGAATTCAGCCTTTTCATCTCTTTTAATACCTCACGGGTCACCAGCAATGTACCGTCCACATTGGTGTCCATAATACGTTTGAATTCTCCGAACTCCATTTCCGCTATGGGATAAGGCTTGCGCTGGCTCACCCCTGCGCAGTTTATCAGGATATCTATCCTGCCGTACTTTTCAACCACCTGGGTGATGCCGGCTTTAACCTGTTCTTCGTCCCTCACATCGGCAACAACGCAGAAAACATTATCCCTCAAATTCAAAGACACGGTATTGACCGCTGTTTCAAGGGCTTCCCCGCTTCGCGATACAATTGCCACACTTGCACCTTGTGATACCAGGACCTGCATGAGGGCAAGCCCCATACCATGACTGCCTCCCGTTATAACCGCAATCTTGTCTTTTATCAAAGCAAAACACTCCCGTTTCCAAACGATTCATGATTATCCCGGCTGATTTCAAATAGTGAAATTAAATAATTCACTATTTGAAACCAGCTTGCATATCCCGGGTATAAATCTAAATCTATACTGAGTAAACCTTACATTTTATCCAGTGCAGGCCTGTCTACAAATTCCATCGCCTCTCCGTCCGGGCCTTTTATATTGAGAATATAGAAACCGCCGAGTGCTGATTCCTTGGGTTCTCCACATACTATGCCCTTACTTTCGAGGTATTTCTTTGTCTCGAAGCAGTTTTTAACTCTAAATGCTATGTGTCCCAGAGGATTCTCCACTTTGGGCTTTCCTGGAGTGTAGAGCGTCTCAACTGTATCCACTCCACATGAATAATAAGTCATGACACTTTCACCCTTTTTAAGTATCTTGCGTATCTTAAAGCCCAGTTCATTAAGGTAGAAATCATTACATTTCTCATAGCACTCATCCGATACCCTGACTGAGGAGTGGTCAAACTCAAGAATATACGGATTTACAAGACCCGGTATGCGGATATTCTCTTCACGCTCGATAAGTTCAAAGCTTACGCCTGATTTATCATAGAAG
>CALMWN010000360.1 GCA_937873555.1 uncultured Clostridia bacterium | reverse complement strand
AACGGTACGTTGCGCCCAGCCTCTTTAACAGCTTCAAGGTAGGTGTCTGTCACCCACTGCTGCCTTTCCTCCGCACTGCCTGTCATTTCTTCACTGGAGGAGGTGCCTATGCCTGACAAATCCCTGTAGGTAGTGACAAGAGCCTTTATGCATTCCTTGAAATAATCCTTTACAACTTCCGAATGCTGCCTGATGGCATCGAATTCCTTTGTATTGTTCGGAATATTGTTGTGATGGTCGTACACCACATCGTACTGGTCCGCCATATCACCCAATTCCCCGGGAAGTCCCAGTCCTTTTGCAACAAAAGGAGTCAGCCTGATATTCCAGGTTATGATATAAACTTCTATTCCCCTGCGTTTTGAGTGGCTGAATATGAATTTGAAAAGCTCTTTGTATTTTTCCAGTTCCACGTCGGAGTAAGGACATGTCTGGGGATATTTATCAAGCCTGAACATCATATGAAAAGGATGCTCCGACCATAAGGAAAGGCAGTTGTAGCGGTTTAATGCAAGGAAGTCTATATACTCTCTCCAGAAATCCAAATCCATGCAGGTTTTCACGTTTTTTTCGAACGGGTCACCCATGTCATATGGTTCGAATGGGAGATTGAATTTAATACCTCTCATCTTCATGAAGGGATTTTCCTGTTTTGCCTTAATACTTTCTACACCGTAGAACTCCATGTTTTCGGCTGTATCAAGCAGACCGTACATTACACCCTTGTGTTCTCTTCCTGTTATATATACCGTATTTTTATCTATCGAGATTTCAAAGCCTTCTTCACCTACCGTTTCCGAAACCTGCCTGATCCCCTGTGATGCAAAGGATACCACGATGGATTTCATATCGGAACTGCACGTAAAGCTATTGAGATTTCTCTCAATAAAAAATATGTCCAGTTTATTAAATACATGCTTTAATTGCTTGATACCAAACAGTATTGTCTCAAACCTGCCGTCATAATAAATAATCAATAAGTTCCCTCCCTTTTTATAAATAGAATAGAACGATGTGGGTAATTTATAGCTCAAAGAAGGAGGTCTTGCCCCTTTGTATTTTAATGGCATCAAGCCCCTGTACCATAAGTTCAGGGGCTTGATCCATGTGTTGTTACTTGCCGAAAATTCCGTTATAGGATTCCGTAAGCTCTTTGAACGCCTTCTTGAAATCAGGCATGTTCCTTAAGGATTCCTGGTATTTTCTGTACTCTTCCATTGAAATCTGTCCAACTATCGCTTTTATTGTATTTGCCTGGAATTCCTTGTCATACTTGGGCCATGTGTTTGTCCATGAATCAGAGACAGTCGCTTCGAACGGGTTTATCTTTCCAAGCTTGCTTATGACCTCGACAGATTTCAGCTTGGCGTCGTTATAATCCTTTGGAGCACCGGGATAAACCACCTTTGCCCAGGTATTGTTCATAAGGGCTGTGGGCTGCTGCACCGATGTCCCTATTTCCTTGGTTCCTCTATCATTTAACGTCTTCTGGCCGTTAACCATTGTGTAATGTACTCCCTCTATACCGAAGTAGCACATATTAAGCCATTCCTCTGTTGTAGTGCTCTCATAGAAGTCCATGATTCTCATAAGTTTATCCTGCGGAACTTTCTTGGATATGTAGAAAGCACCGTAAACTCCTCTGGCGAGCCATGCAGTGAGTCCGCCCTTGGGAGCTTTCATAGGCGGTATTGTTTCCACTGCAGCTTCAGGCTGAACTTTTCTGATCTGTTCCTGGAAGGCATAATCCCTCCAGATATTTCGGGTGTAGCTGGCAGCCCTGCCGGTTGTGAACAGTTCTTCAGCCTGGGTGCTCTTCATTACCGAAAACTCCTTGGCCAGTATACCATCAGCATACAGGTTTCTCATATATTCCACATAATCTGAATATCCGCCTGTCAGGTACGGATGTATGAGGCCACCATCGGCATCCTTGACAAGGTCATAGCACCCGAAGGCAGTCATGAATACGCTGTCACTGTCCTGCATGATAAATCCGTAACCAATCAGACCAAGTGTATCCTTCTTGCCGTTGCCGTCCATATCACTATCAACAATCTTCTTTAATGCAACCCTGTATTCATCCAGTGTTGCAGGCATCGGAATACCCAGCTTGTCAAGCCAGTCCTTCCTGATCTTTATGCCAAGGTCGATTTGCGGTCTGCTGCGCGGTACTCCCCATATCTTGCCATCCACCTTCACCTGGCTCCACGCATTTGGTGTTGGGTTTTTCTTTAAGTTGGGGTATTTCGAAAAATCTCCAAGTACAGGAGTAAGGTCCCAGAATGCTCCTTTTTTAATAGCCGACACCAGAGTAGGTTTCGCCAGGTTAAGGCTTACCGTAATATCCGGCAGGTCACCTGAAGCCAGGACCATATCGAGCTTGGAGTCATAATCACCGGTTGGCACCCATTCAATATTCCACTTTGTGTTGGTTTTCTTTTGAAACTCGGTCCACCATGGATTGTTCATGTCAGGCACGTTTTCGAACAAAGGAGACATGAACTTGATTTCCAGAGGTTCTGTGGGTTTTGCAGCGCTCTGCTTTGTTTGGTCATTCTTGCTTACATTTGAGTTCTGGGCACATCCGGCAAACATCGCAGTTAAAACAAATACCATCAGAATAATTGCTATCGACCTCTTTGCTGGTTGTTTCATTAAAAATACCCTCCTTCAGATTATTATGGTTTGTTTATGTAAATTGACTTTGTCGTGCTGTTATAAATTATTCAGGGATATGTTTTTACGACAATCAGGCACTGTCATATCAATCTCCGAAATACACGCCCTGATCCTTCAGTGTATTCTGTAAAAGCTTTATATCAAGCTTCCTTGGATTTACACCTCTGCTTGTGCACAGTGCTGCCGCAGTACCAACCGCCTGACCCTGGGCCATGCATGAAACTGTGTTCCTTGTGGACATATGGGCCTCCCAGTTTGTTGTAATCAACCTACCTGCTACAAGAAGGTTTTCAACACCTTTTGGCAGGAGCGCCCTGTATGGAATTCCATACACGCCGCCGTCCTTTATCATTATACGGGGTGCGCAGTCGTGGAACCCATATACGGCAACATCATCATCAAACCTTACCGCATTGATTATTTCATCTATGGAAATGTCATGCTCACACTCCACTATCCTTGTGCGCCTCACTCCGAAATGAATTGGAGTCCAGCTTATATATGCCTTTTCAAAACCCGGTATGTGTTTCTTCAAAAGGTCTGCCATGCCTGCCACCTGTTTTCTCAATTCCATTTCAGCCCTCGTGATTTCCTCAATGTCAATGGCATCCAGCGGCTTGACATTTGTGGTGTTTATGAATGAAAAGTCATTTTCGTGTTTGGAAACCGTCAAAGGTCCCCACATTCCGTACTTGTCCATATAGTTTTTAAACACTTCGAGTTTCTTTAAATTAAATCCGACCCTTACGTAGTCATCATGGTCGCTCCCCTTATCCGCGCGGGCAATCTGGGTGATCATGTCGTTATCCTCAAAGAACCTGACGGCCTTGCTGATATCAACATTCGCCATCCCGAAAGGCATTCCCACATGCCCGTCCGGAAACGTATTGATGCATTTGACTCCCGCCTTGAAGGCGACATCCCCGTCACCTGTCACATCAATTACCACTTTTGCAAGCAGTGCCTCTCTCCCTGACTTGCTCTCAATGATAATTCCCCTGACTTCATCTCCTTCCTTGATGGTATCCACCACCATGGTATGAAGGAGAAGCTTTACTCTGGCCTCCTCCATAATATCGAATATTACGCTCTTGAATATCTCCCAGTCTATGATGGTAGCTACCGAATCATATGAGAATCCCTTCTCCTGTTCCAGGTGTCCGAGGCATCCTCCGGCTTTTATAAGCCTGTCTATGATTTCCTGGGGAATGCCCCTCACGACCTGCTTTTTCTCAACTCCGGGAAATGCCTTGTATAGGTTGAAAAAGCTGTGAAGCGGGCCTGCACCGTTTAACATGGTGCCTCCAAGATAACCGTACCTGTCAACCATAACGGTTTTGGCACCGTTCCGCGCTGCAGCCAGTGCAGCCACAACCCCCGCGGTTCCTCCACCTGCTATAACGACGTCACATTCAAGCTTCACAGGTGTCGTTTTCTTTTCTTCGATAAATTTTAAGCTGCTCATTTATATCCTCCTTTATATGGATGGTTATGTTTAGCCTTTAATCGCTCCAATCATGACTCCTTTAACAAAATACCTCTGCAGGAACGGATACAAAACCAGTATCGGTGCCATTGCAAGCACTACCGAAGACATCCTGATGGTCTCCTGCGGCAGCGAATTGGTATCGGTAGATCCCATCTGTCCCACACTGATTGAGCTGGAATCTATGACAAGTGTCTTTACAAGTACCTGCAGTGTCCATTTTTTTGAATCCGACAGGTACATCATTGCATTAAAATATGTGTTCCAGTATCCTACGGCAAAAAACAGGGTGAAGGACGCAATGCTTGGAATGGACAAGGGAATTATGATTTTCCAGAACACACCCATGTCACTTGCCCCGTCAATGATTGCTGCTTCTTCAAGCTCCGCGGGAAGGGAATTCATGAAACTTTTCACCACTATTATGCTCCAGGCATTGGTCAGAGATATGAGTATGAGAGACCAGAGGGAATTTATCAGGCCAAGGTTCTTGACAAGCAGATAGTTTGGCACAATTCCCGCGTTAAACAGCAGTGTTACAATCACACATCCCATGAAAAACCTCCTGCCCGGCAGTGATTGCCTTGTCAGGGCATATGCAAACGTAAAAGTAAAGAACAGGCTGAGCACGGTTCCTATGGCTGTGACAAATACGGTACTCTTCAGGCTGTTTACAAAGCTGTTGGTGGAGAGGATATATCTGTATGCCTCCAAAGACCACTTCTTTGGAAAGACATAAAGCTGCAAAGGTACATATACCTTTGGATCAGTGAATGAAACACTGAAAACATATATGAAGGGGAAGAGGCAAAAAAGGGCAATAATCGTAAGTATCCCATAGTTAACATAATCCCCCGGCGTCATTTTCTTTCTATATACAAAACTCATCAGATTCACCTTCCTGTATTCTTTATTGGTACCACAATATCAATGGTTATGGGAATCTAGCACTGGCCAGCATCAAAAAATGCCATCCTGTCCGGTCTTTTTGATAATATAGTTTGAATACAGCACGAGTACCAGGTTAATCACACTTTTGAACATACCGACAGTAACACCGATACTGATCAGGCCTCGCTGTACGCCCTGTGAAAATGCATAGGTATCAAACACTTCAGCGACTGATATCACAAGAGGATTCTGCATCAATAAAATCTGTTCCAGGGAAACATCTGCGACGTGACCGAGCCGGAGAATAAGCAGTACAACGATGGTAGGCATTATTCCGGGTAAGGTTATGTACCATATCTGCTGCCATCGGGTTGCTCCGTCTATTACAGCCGCTTCATACCTTTGAGGGTCTATCCCCGTTATGGAAGCCAGCAGTATTATAGTTCCCCATCCCATCTCCCTCCAGATGGTCTGTATGGTAATCAAAGGCCAGAAAAGCGCCGGATTGCTTAAAAACGAAATTGGCGTTCCGCCTAAATTGATAATTGCTTTATTTACCACACCTGTATCCACGGAGAAAAAGAAAAATGTCATACTGGCGATTACAACCCACGATAGGAAATGCGGCAGATATACTATCGATTGGGTAATGCGCTTGAAAGACTCATGACGGATTTCGTTCAGCATTACCGATAAAATTATCGGAAGAGGGAAAAAGAATATCAGTCCGAATAAATTAATAATCAAAGTATTCCTGAGCATTATATAAAAGTTCTTATCGGAAAATAACTCAATAAAGAATTTGAACCCTACCCATTTGCTTGCCAGAATACCTGCAAATGGATTATATTCCTTGAAGGCCAGTATCAACCCCCACATAGGTACAAATTTGAACAGCACCAGAAAGAGGAAACCCGGTGCTAACAGAATATAAATCTGACGGTGTTTGATTATGTTGTTCATCAGCTTTTTCCTATCCATCACCGGCTGGATATCTGATTGTTTCCTTACATTTGAAATAATCATATAAACCCCCTTTGCAAGCATAATTAAATTGATTTTGTTTTCCCTAAGATATATTTTAATTCATGCTGCAGGGGCACTGAACTGACAATTTTTGTCCTGAGCCTTAAAAAGCGCATTTGGACAATTTCTGTCATATGTTATACAGTCTTTTTATCGGTTTATGGATCTGTATTCGTTTGGTGACATATTTACATATTTATGAAATATACGGTAAAGGTTTCTTTCAGAATATCCTACCGTGGAAGCGATTTCTCCAATCCCTTCTTCAGTTTCAACAAGAAGCCTTTTCACTTCCTCCACCTTGCACTTTACCACATAATCCAGAAATGACATTCCCATAACCTTTTTAAACAAACGGCTTATGTACGAAGGGCTCATGCCTACAAATTCAGAGCATTGTACCAGGGAAAAATCGTTAATGATATTATGTTTTACATGTGTACAGATTTTCAGCACTATAGCCTTGCCATTCACATTTTCACTTTCATTGACCAGTTTTTTATACAGAGGAAACAGGTTGTTTATGAACCAGTTGAATATTTCAGTTGAGGTATGGCACTCCTTCAGCTGGTCAAACAGGTTGAATTCCAGCAAATCCAGTATACTTCCGCCTTTTCCCTCAAATGAGAAAACTACTGTCGATAAGAGCATCTGATATGACTGCAGTATGAAATTATATGACTCCGATGACCGCACTATTTTCGCAAACTCCTCAAGTGACTTTTCAGCCTCTTCGGTTTTGCCGCTGTCAAGAAATGAAACAATGGTTTTTTCAAGCTCATGTGGATATAGAATCGCTGATTTTTTCTTGTGCTTTTCAAGGTCGTCTATGTACAATACATGCTCAGTATCCCTGTAAATCCTGTATTGCAGTGCTTGAACAGCCTCATTATGTGAAACGGTAACATCAGTTATATTCGAATATGCTCTTCCTATACCTACGGAAACTGCAAGATACAGCCTTTCCGATACTTTGTCGCGGATTCTTTCTCCAAACTCATATACAGTACTGGAAATTGTTTCAAACCCCGTTCCCTGTGAAAAATACAGCACGGCTGCCGTTCTTCCGTTGCTGCTGCTTACGGCATGCCCGCCGAAGCCGTTGTTGTCTCTTAATAGCTCATTCAAAATATCCTTGACTGCCAGATTCACAACAAACGGGTTTTCGGCATGTGACAGCTTGTACATGTTATAATTTTCAATATCTGTAACAAGGACAATATAAACGGCATCAAGGGATACTTTATATTTTTCACAGTCTTTCCGCAGCGTGTTGCTGCTGTTGTCATAATTCCCGTGCAGCAGCTTTTGCAAAAATCCCTCCCTGAGTGACGGTCCCTCCTGTTGAATATAATTCTTTAAAGCATCGGCTTCCTTGTTTAAATAATCAAGGCAGCCCTTGATGCATGCAATCTCGTTCCTGTCCCTGTCTTCAATATTTAAGTTGCTTAAGGAGTGGCTGTAATTGAGAAGGTCTTCAATAGGACTGTATATACGTCTTGAAAGGATAACTGTAAGGATAATTCCTATACTTAGTGGAACAAGTGTGGTCACAAGGACAAACCATCGTATCCACACTATTTCCTTTACTATTTCACTTTTAGGCGTCATGGTTATGTAGGTGCGCCCGAAAAGTGTCCTGGCAAAAGTATAGTATACGGGCCTGCCGCCGGCATCCCTGTCGTAAAAGCTTCCATAATCCGATTGATTGCTTTTTATGCTGTCAAACACCATGTTTTTGATTGTTGTGGGTTTCACAGCCTCTAATGCATTTATATTGAGCAGCATCTCTTCATCTGAATTCAATATGTAGGATGTTCTGATATTACTGAGTTTCAGGTTGTCGTTAAAGTACTTTTGCAGCAAATCCACTTTAACATGGATAATAATAAGCCCGAACGGCTTGGACAGGTTCATGATAGGAAGCTGCCTTACGTAGGATATGTACCCTTCCCTGGAAGCTATGGTAAGGTACTGCCATGATGCCTCTTTCGTCAATTTCATCGCAGTATCGATATCCTGTCTGTAGTTGAAATCGTTTATCCTTACATAACCGTACTTGTTTGAAAGGATTATGCCGCTTTTATTATTGTAGTAATATATTTCATCAATAAACTCACTGGCATTCTTTTCAAATAAAATGGTATCAAGGATACTTATGTGTGTGAACATATTGTTTTCGAAATCAGGGCTGGTAAAGGAGTTTTTGATACTGGGATTGTTGGCAAGTTGATAGGAATCCTTTTCTATGGTTTGAAGGACCCTTTCCATCCTTGTCATTGCCAATGACAGTGATGCCTGGCTCTCTGCATTGATCTGCCGGGTAATGTTACCCGTCGAATACTCGTAATACAAAGTGCCTGCAATTAATACCGGAAGGCTGACAGACAGGCAGGCAAACCATATCATTCGGAAAAGGAACTTCCTTCCGTTCCGCTTTTTACCAATAAGTATTCTGCCTGCCTTTCTGAGATATTTCACCGGACCTAGCATATATATCCCCCGCCATTATATATTTTTGACAATTATCAGCCGTTATCAGGTCTGCAACACAGAAGACAAAATACAGCTGTAAAGAGGGATTGAAATCCCTCTTTACAGCTGTTCAAACCGCTTGTTTTCAACCTTCAAGTATATAGCTGTTTAATAATGCCTCCAACATTTCCTGCCTTCCGGAAGTGTTTTTTATCTGGTCGTTTTCCATGGCATATGCTTCAAGTTCCTTGAAACCGACTTTTCCGTCAACAATATTCTTTCCGATTCCTGCGGTGAAGCTCTGGTATCTTTCAGAAACGAACCTGTCGAGTTTCCCGTCTTCAATAATCCTGTATGCTATCTTCAGGCCTTTTGCAAAGGTATCCATACCTGCTATATGTGCATAGAACAAGTCGGACGGTTCGAACGAACCTCTTCTGACCTTTGCATCGAAGTTCAAACCACCGGTTGTAAATCCTCCGCCCTTGAGCACCTCATACATTGCAAGTGTGGTATCATAAATATTTGTGGGGAATTGGTCGGTATCCCATCCGAGCAGCAAGTCTCCCTGGTTTGCATCTATACTTCCCAGCATACCGTTGATCCTTGATACCCTGAGCTCGTGCTGGAACGTATGTGCGGCAAGTGTGGCATGATTCGCTTCAATATTCATCTTGAAGTTTTTATCAAGACCATATGTTTTCAGGAAACCGATTACCGTACCTGCATCAAAGTCGTACTGGTGTTTTGTAGGCTCTTTTGGTTTCGGCTCTATAAGGAACTGACCCTTAAAGCCTATTTCCTTCGCATAGTCCACCGCCATATGCAGGAACCTTGCCAGATTATCCAGCTCAAGCTTCATATCTGTGTTCAAAAGGGTTTCATAGCCTTCCCTGCCTCCCCAGAACACATAATTCTCTCCTCCAAGCTCCAAAGTGACTTCCATGGCTTTTTTCACCTGGGCTGCAGAATATGCAAACACATTGGCATTGCAGGAAGTGGATGCACCATGAACAAATCTCGGGTTTGAAAACAGGTTTGCTGTTCCCCAAAGCAGCTTGACACTGCTGGTCTTCATCAAATCCTTTGCAAGGGCGGCAATTGTATCAAGGTTTTTGTTTGTCTCCTTCAGAGTGCTGCCTTCAGGAGCTATATCCCTGTCATGGAAGCAAAAGAAAGGTACTCCCAGCTTTTCGC
>CALMWN010000359.1 GCA_937873555.1 uncultured Clostridia bacterium | reverse complement strand
AGCGATACCACATGCAAATACTTCCTGATATCACATCTTGAAAAATTCAACAGGATGTATCCCGGCATCAAAATCCGGGTAGTCAACAGAACCTCATTGCAGCTTGTAAGCATATTGAAAAACGGTTTGATTGATGTCGGAATAGTAACTCTCCCAATACAGGATAAAGCCGTTCAGACGAACGATTTTATGGAAGTGGAAGATATGTTTGTCGCATCAGACAGGTTCGTCTCATTAAAAAACAAAAGAATCAGCTTTGAAGAGCTGATGAAATATCCTCTTTTGATGCTTCAGAAGGACAGTGCGACCAGGTATAACATTGACAGCTTTTTAAGAAAAAAGGGCCTTGAGCCCGTTCCCGAAATTGAGCTCGAGAGCATAGACCTCTTAATTGAATTTGCAAAAATAGGTTTGGGAGTCGCACATGTTTTGAAGGAAAGTGCACAATCGTCAATAAAGAACAGGGAGCTTTTCCAAATCGGAACAAAAGAAAGGCTTCCGAAAAGAAAGCTTGGAATAATTACAATAGGGGACGTTCCCCTGTCCCATGCTTCTGCCGAATTTGTAAATTGCCTGAAAAAAGCCCCGCCATTTTGAGCCGGCGGGACTTCATTAGACCAATTAAATAAAGTTCCGTTTACCCTTTACTTTATCAATAAGCCTGTGCTATCATATTTATGTTTGTATAAAATTACATACATATTCAAATATTTCAAATCATATAAGGGTAAATGCCTTTAAAATAACAGGAAAGGTTGGTTTTATGTCAGAACAAATCAAACAGATTGCTGCCAGACTAAAGGACTTAAGGGAAATATCCGGAGTCACCATTGAGACGCTCTCAAGAGAGTTCAAAATCCCCAAGGAAACATATTGTGAATATGAAAGCGGTAATGTAGATATACCTGTAAGTTTTCTTTATGAAATTGCAAACAGATTCAATGTAGAATTGACTGCTATTTTGACGGGAGAAAATCCCAGACTTCACAATTACTGTCTTGTGAGGAAAGGCAAGGGTGTCAGTGTCGAAAGAAGAAAGCAATATAAATATCAAAGTCTGGCTTACAACTTTTTAAACAAAAAAGCCGAGCCGTTTCTGGTAACTGTAGACCCCGAGCCCGATGACGCACCTGTTCATTACAATTCCCATCCGGGCCAGGAATTTAATTACCTGCTTGAAGGAACCATGAAAATAGTCATTAACGGTTATGAAATAATTCTAAACGAAGGTGATTCATTATATTTTGATTCCGGAATAAATCACGGAATGAAGGCAATCGGAGGAAAGCCAGCAAAGTTTTTGGCAGTGATATTCTAGCCTGCTTTCAAAATATTTAAAAAATATTCTAAAGAGAGGATTATAAAGATGCTAAGCAAGTATATAACACGTGAAAACTATGATTCTTATGAAGACTTCAGACAAAACTTCAAAATAAATATTCCCGAAAACTTCAACTTCGCCTATGATGTTGTTGACGAAACAGCAAAGCTCAATCCGGATAAAACCGCTCTGGTATGGTGCGACGACAAGGGTGCCGAGGCTGTTTTCAACTTCAGACAGATGAAGTATTACAGTGACAAGGCTGCAAACTTTTTCAAATCTTCAGGTATCAAAAAGGGCGATCCCGTCATGCTCATACTCAAAAGACGCTTTGAGTTCTGGTTCTGTGCCCTTGCACTTCATAAGATAGGAGCAATATGCATACCGGCAACACACCTTCTTACTACCAAGGATATTGTTTACAGGAATAATGCAGCAGACATCAAGATGATAGTATGCGTTGCCGAACCGGAAGTAATCCAGCATGTTGAAGAAGCAGAGTTGAAATCTCCAACCCTCAAGGCCAAGGCACTTGTCGGAGGTTCAAAAGACGGTTGGTTTGACTTCACCAGTGAGCTTGAAAAGGCTTCCGACAGTTTCACAAAGCCTACCGGAAGTGAAGCTACTACAAATGAAGATATATTGCTGCTTTATTTCACATCCGGAACTACAGGAATGCCCAAGATGGTAAGGCACAACTTTACATATCCCCTTGGCCACATTCTTACGGCAAAATACTGGCAGAATGTCAAAGATGGTGGTTTACACCTCACTGTTGCTGATACAGGCTGGGCAAAAGCGGTATGGGGTAAGATTTACGGTCAATGGATCTGCGGCTGCGCAGTTTTTGTGTATGACTATGACAAGTTTGTTCCCAAGAATCTTTTGGAAGTAGTACTGAAACATGAGGTTACCTCCTTCTGTGCACCACCTACCATCTACAGGTTCTTTATAAAGGAGGACCTCACAAAATACGATTTCAGCAAGCTCACACACTGTTCCATTGCCGGAGAACCCTTGAATCCGGAGGTATACAACCAGTTCCTGAAGGCAACCGGACGGAAGCTTATGGAAGGTTATGGCCAAACCGAGCTGACCGTTACCATCGGTACTTTCCCATGGATGGAGCCCAAGCCCGGATCAATGGGTAAGCCTTCACCAGGATATGATATTGACCTGATTGATGAAAACGGCAACTCCTGTGAAGTAGGTGAAGAGGGCCAGATAGTGGTAAGGACCGACAAGAGACTGCCGGCGGGAATATTTGACGGATATTACAGGGATGAGGCATTGACACGCAAGGTATGGCATGACGACATATATTATACCGGTGATATGGCATGGCGTGATGAGGATGGCTATTATTGGTTCGTAGGAAGGGCTGATGATGTCATCAAAAGTTCCGGATACAGGATCGGACCCTTTGAAGTTGAAAGTGCCCTTCTGGAGCATCCTGCAGTACTGGAATGCGCCATAACCGCCGTACCCGACCCGGACAGGGGCCAGGTTGTGAAGGCGACAGTGGTACTCACCAAGAACTATACTGCCAGTGAAAACCTCAAAGTGGAGCTGCAGGAACATGTGAAAAAGGTGACCGCTCCATATAAATACCCCCGTAT
Source organism: uncultured Clostridia bacterium (assembly GCA_937873555.1). GTDB lineage: Bacteria > Bacillota > Clostridia > Acetivibrionales > CALMWN01 > CALMWN01. Next base: position 213 of record CALMWN010000359.1, on the reverse strand, counting down.
TATCGAGTTCGTTCCAGAGCTTCCTAAAACCATCAGCGGTAAAATACGAAGGGTAGAGATACGTGAAAAGGATGGGGAATAAAAAATTAAATTAAAAAAACAGGACGTCGTCCTGTTTTTTTAATTTAATTCCACCATTTTTTCCATTATTCTGTTGCTCCGTTCTATAAACCTGGTCATTGCCTCTGGTTCCAGCTGTTTGTGGCTCATCAT
>CALMWN010000358.1 GCA_937873555.1 uncultured Clostridia bacterium | reverse complement strand
TTATTGCAAACATCAACTGATACATTGCAAATGCAGCATGTGGAATAGTGCCTGCATAATCTGCATTCGGAGCTCCGCCTACTCCATTCAAGCCCAGCCAGTCAAGTCCGCCGAACAGTCCAAGCTTATCGGGGCCGAAAGCTGTCGAATAACCGAAAATCACCCATTGAACGGAGATCAAGGCTATTATTACAAATGAATTCATCATAGTGTTAAGTACATTTTTCTTTCTGACCATACCGCCATAAAACAATGCAAGACCGGGAGTCATTATAAACACAAGTGCGCTGGATATTATTGAGAAGGTTGTATCTCCCGTATCGATTTTGGCTTCACCTTCTGCAAAAGCGATAAACGGTAATAAAACAAAAGTTAAAACGGTTAATATTGAAAATAATTTTTTCTTACTCATATTCGATCCCTCCATATAATTTTTATAGTGCTTTTAGTAAAACAAAAATAATACTTATTCCTCTAAATTGTGGCATAATATTTTAATAGGCTTAGAGTTACATTGACCTTATTAAATTAAATGCCGTGGGTTATGGAATTATCGACTTTGATAATAATTTGCGTTGGAGCTCCAGCACAGAATCGCTTCAGTGAGATTCGTGAAAATAAAAAAGACGCGGTTACCTAAAGGATACATCCCAAGGTAAGCGTCTTCACTTACATCTTTCAGTGTAATTATCTGTTATTATAGCACCGTGTTTATGTAATTGCAATATAAACATGTAAAAAATTCAAAAATATTTTTCATAATACATATCAAACAATGAATAAACTACAAACGGGCTTGACAGAAGTTGGTGTGCGAAGGTAATATTTCAATTGGAAATGTGATAGGTGCAATTTTGCAGGATAATAATTTAAAACTTGCATAAATTTCGTAGAAATCCATTACAGCTTATTTATTTACAAAACTTGCGCTTTAATTTAAATTTGTTTTCTGATATATTAAAAATGAACTGTACGCTTAACGCTGATTCGGAGGTTGTTTGATTTTATGGCCGGAGAAAAATATGTTGTGGCAGCTTCAGATAACCCATTGCAAATTGCAGTGCGTAATATCCTAAACCCAAGTGGATATATATTTCTTGGCAATTGCGGGGACTCAGTATCATTACTCAGGCTAATAAGAAGTTACCATCCTGATTTTGTAGTGGTGGACCTGAATATGCAGATCAGGGAACTGAGAAATACCATAGAGACTATAGATGATGAAATGCTATGCGCTTGTATAGCAGTAGGCGATTACAAAGATATGGAACTTGTGAACCTGCTTCAGAATTCAAAGGTGCTTTCATTTTGCCCGAAGCCATTAAATAAGGATATTCTGCTGCATACGGTAGAGATGGCTAACATGAACTACAGAAGAATCTATGATCTTGACAGGAAGTTGAAGGAAATGACTGAAAACTATGAGATGCGCAAACTTATTGAAAGGGCAAAATGGATACTGATCGAGAGGGATGGAATAGGAGAAAATGAAGCATATGAAAGGATGAGAAAGAAAAGCATGGACAGCAGGTTGTCAATGAAAGCCATTGCAGAAGCGATCATATTCACTCACGAAATAAGCGGAAAATCTTGAAGTACCGATGGACAATGTCTGCTGCATATTGTAAAATAAAAAGGTAAATGAAATTTGTGAGGAACTAAGCTTCACAAATTTTTGTTTATTTGAATAATTTTTGAGAGGGATGATGTAATGCTTGAGCTGGAACAATATAAGCTTGAAATTGAAGCTTTAAAGAGCGATATCGATGAAATGGGGGCTTCTCTTTGACATCGCAAAACTGAACAATGAAATAGAGGAGCTGGAACAAAAAGCAGCTGAACCTGGATTCTGGGATGACATGGAAAATTCCCAGAAGGTCTTGCAGAAAACCAAATCAATGAAGAACAAGGTTGAGCGGTATCAAATCCTTGTGACTGAATGGGAAGATTTACTGACACTTAATCAGCTGGGACTCGAAGAGCAGGATCAGAGCGTTACTGCCGAGGTTCAGGAAGGATTGGGCAAACTCAGGGAAGACATAAACAGGTTGAAACTTGAAACCTTGCTGACTGGGCCGTATGATAAAAACAATGCAATTCTCACACTCCATGCCGGGGCAGGTGGGACTGAAGCACAGGATTGGGTGGAAATGCTGCTTCGCATGTATACCCGTTGGGGGGAAGGAAAAGGTTATACGGTAAAAACTCTTGATTTTCTGGCTGGTGATGAGGCGGGAATAAAGAGTGTAACCATACATGTCATAGGTGAAAACGCTTACGGCTATCTTAAATCGGAGAAGGGTGTCCACAGGCTGGTCAGGATATCTCCGTTTGATGCATCAGGCAGGAGGCACACTTCATTTGCTTCACTCGATGTCATGCCGGAGCTGGATGAGGACATAAAAATAGACATAAATCCCGATGACCTGCGTGTTGATACCTACCGTGCAAGTGGAGCGGGAGGGCAGCATATAAATAAAACCGAGTCGGCAATAAGGATAACCCATATACCCACGGGTATCGTAGTGTCCTGTCAAACTGAGCGTTCACAGTTCCAGAACAGGGACACCGCCATGAAGATGCTGAAGGCAAAGCTTTTTGAATTGAAGGAAAGGGAACAGAAGGAGAAAATAGAGGATTTGAAGGGTGTACAGATGGACATCGCATGGGGCAGCCAGATTCGTTCGTATGTTTTTTGCCCCTACACTCTTGTCAAGGACCACCGGACCAATTTTGAACAGGGTGATGTGAATTCCGTAATGGATGGGGAATTGGACGGGTTTATAAATGCATATCTTGCCAGCGGGCTTGCAAACAAAAAGCAGGGAGCGTAAATTCTTATGCTCCCTGCTTTTCAGTATGTTGGCAGGGTTTCGAATCCCTGCATTTTCACTGATCGAGGTCGAAGGAACTTCCTATAAGAGTTAAGGCCTTGTTCACTCCTTCGTCATTAAACCTTCCGTCTGCTGTCGCATACTTGCTCAGTGAAATGAAAAGCGAGTAAACCTTTTTCTCACTTACAATGTCCACGGAATAGCAAAGCCTGCTCTTTTCATTGTCATCCAGGTAATCCACGAGCTTATATATGTAGGATGCATTTTTTTTGTATACATAGCTGACAAACAGCAGTCTGCCTGTCTTTCCCATATAAGGGGCCGAGTAGTTCACGAAGTAACTGTCCAGGCCACTGATGTTCTGCAATGCGGCAAATTTGGGAATACCGGAATAGGACAGCTCTGTATTAAGTTCACCTTCATTGATTAAAATATCCAAAGGCCCTGACAAATCAGAGTTCCTCAAGGCCAGCCTTAAATATCCGGTTTTTTCAGACGAATTCCGGTGCAGCTGCCAGTCTTCCGGATAAAGAAGCGTATAGCCGCCCGATACATTGGTAAACCTTATAGCTGAGGGCGTTTCAACTTCCGTGTCTTTGGAAGGCTGTAAGAAATCAAACATCAATACGGTACGCGCAATTTCGTTCTGCAAAGACAGGTTGGGACGGCTGGAACGGCTGTTCAGCTGTATGTTGTACAGCCTGGAACCATGAAGTATGAAATAGTCCCGTATATAAGTCGTTTCGCTGCTGCCTGACAGTTCGTACTCAAGGAATTCCACTTCCTTCCCGGGAAGCTTGATTGAGTTTTCGGTGGTAATGTTGATCTTAGAGCCGTTACTGTATTTGATGTAGTTGATTTTGTTAATAATTGAAGAGCTTCCTGCTAATGCCGGTTCCACCGAGATTGAGAAAAAACTGTTGTAATCAACCTTGAAACTCCTGTAATCAAAGCTGTTTACTATGTTGTTCTGTATGTATGGGGTGAATGAGGAGGGAAGCGAGGTTTTATAGCCGCTTGCCCTGTTTATGTACTCATCATATATGTTGGCTGATTTATCGGGATCTCCGTATATGCCTTGGTATGCCTGATTTAGTGAGGACTTGTCCGTAAAGACTTTGACAGGATCGGTTTGCTGGGGTGTGTCAACTATTTTTATCGAATTGAGCAGTTCGGACATTCTCCTGAAAGTCATTTCATTTACATAGTTTTTATCCAGGGTAAAATTGACCGAGTATATGGTTTTATTTTTAAATACAGGTATTGAGATGTCCAAATGAGTTATCTCATTTGAATCCTGTTTTGCAGGAGTTATTGTATTATAAAGTATAATGTGTGAGTCCTGGCCGAAAACCTTCTCATCATACTCCTTATATGTTTTTATGTTGTATTCTCCAGGGTTTCCGTCTGCACCGCCATATAAAAACCCCTTTTTGTAGAAATCCTCCATCAGGGCAAAGTAATCTTTTTTGTATGAGGAAAATTTATCAAACACTTCTTCTTCCGTCATTGAAGGGTTACCTGTGTATTTACGTATAAGGGCCGTGGTGCTGTCATCCATCCTGTCACAGCTGACCGTTGCGTTGAAAAGTCCGTACTTGTCTTCAAGCGAGACAATCGTCGCATTGAACTTGCCGTCTCTGCTGTTCGGGTTCAGATATACTTCATCGGATATCGGTACCGAGTAACCGTAGGATGGATTTATAAATTCTGAAAAGACAGAGCTGTCTATCTTCTTATCCGGAAGAACATACAGAATGCCCTTATTCCTGTCATAGTCCAGTTTCATGCCGAGAGTACGGGTTATACAGCCAAAAGGTATGAACAGGCGGTTGTTAATAAACTCAGGTTTTGTATGGATGTATTTTTCCGGTATGCTGTTCCACCCGTTGTAGACCTCAATTTCCGAAGTGTAGGTTGTCCCTTTGTACTCACAGGTGACAGAAGGATTCTGCATGGATATACTGTAATTTATGTCGAGAATATCGGCAACCTTTGCAGCGTCGACAAAATACTCGTCATTATGTGACATGATATTGCCTTCCATGTCGTAGACCTTCCCGTCAAAGAACAGCCTTGTATTGCTGCCGGCATATACCATTGCCGTATAGATTACAACTATTATGATAAATGTGGAAACAGTAATCAGCTTTTTCATTCTATCCCTCTGTAAATGTATATGTACATTCATGCCTTTATATTAGCAGATTACATAATCTGACACAATAATTGCAGGCAAGTTGTAAAAAAAGTGAAACATTAGTTGGTACAAGTATGTGTTGAAATGAACGTACATTGTGGTTATAATGTTTTTAAAGTTTACATTGGAGGGTATTTATGGATAAGTTTGATAATGTGTCTGTAGTGAAGAAGGCGAATGTATACTTCGAAGGAAAGGTTACCAGCAGGACGGTGTTGTTTGCAAATGGAGAGAAAAAGACCCTGGGGATAATGATGCCCGGAGAATACGAATTTGGTACTGCGGATAAGGAGATAATGGAGATTCTGGCAGGAAACCTTGATGTACTTCTTCCAGGCAGTGACAAATGGAAGACGGTAAACGGAGGAGAAACCTTCGAGGTTGCCGCGAATTCAAGGTTCAAGCTGATTGTCAGGGAATTGTCAGATTACTGCTGTTCATACGTCAAATAGCTGAAGACCCCGAAGGGTTACGACATTAAACCATGATTTTTAAAAATAGTTGTGGAAAAATATACTGAATATATGTTATCATGATGTTTGACAGGGGAAACATTTCTATTACTCCTCATGAAGGGGATGTATGCTTGAGACTGAAGTTTCTTGCGTTTTGATCAGGTATAATCCGCCCCTTGCTTCCTGATTGACAATACAATTCAAATTATTAAAGTACCCAGGCTTATATTTGACTATATGCCTGCTGTGTGCGTTTATTCTGCATTAGCAAATGAAAGGATGAGGAATAATGGAGCCTAAGGATAAACTAAATACGCTCAAAGCAAATATCAAAAAAATGGAAAGCCTTGCAGTAGCATTTTCAGGAGGAGTGGACAGCACATTCCTGGTTAAGGTTGCAAATGATGTACTGGGAGACAAGGTTATTGCGGTAACAGCCAGATCTTCCACATACCCTGAAAGGGAATTCAAAGAGGCAGTTGATTTCGTTAAAAGTATCGGTGTCAGGCAAGTGGTAATAGTTTCGGAAGAGCTGGATATCGAAGGGTTTTCGAGTAATCCTGTAAACAGATGTTACTTCTGCAAGAAGGAACTTTTTACAAAGGTATGTGACATCGCACTGGAGAACAATATAAAATATGTAGCCGATGGAGCCAATATAGATGATCTTGGCGACTACAGGCCGGGCATGCAGGCTACAAAGGAGCTGAATGTTGTCAGCCCTTTGAAGGAAGCCGGGATGACAAAAGAGGACATCAGGATCCTGTCAAAAGAGATGGGGCTTCCAACATGGGACAAGCAGGCTTTTGCATGCCTTGCATCCAGGTTCCCCTATGGAGAGGAAATTACAAAGGAAAAGCTTGATATGGTGGATAAGGCTGAACAGTTCCTCCTGGACCTCGGATTCAGACAGCTGAGGGTGCGCCATCACGGAAATGTCGCCAGGATTGAGGTTTCGGCAAATGAACGCAGCAGGTTCTTTGATGAAGAATTGATGGAAAAGGTATATAAAAAATTCAAGGAAATAGGCTTTGCATATACAGCCCTTGATTTGAAGGGATATAGAACGGGAAGTATGAATGAGACTATCAACAAATAATATATCTGGTGGAATGGAGCAATAGAACTGATGGATACTGATAGCTTAAGGAAGCTGCTTCTGGATGTCAAAAATGGCAGCGTAAATATCGAGGATGCGGTTTCGGAACTAAGGAAGCTGCCTTTTGAGGATTTGGGCTTTGCAAAGGTAGATCACCATAGGAATCTGAGAAACGGTTATCCGGAAGTGATCTACTGTCAGGGTAAAACAATAGGGCAAACCAAGGCTATAGTTGAAAAGCTGATGGGCAGAAACAACAACATAATGGCTACCAGGGCTTCAAAAGAGGTATATGAGGGAATAAAGGAAGTTACGGAGGATGCTGTGTATTATGAAGCAGCAAGGATTGTGGTTGTAAAAAGAAGAGAGATTCAGACCTCCGGTAAAATTATTGCGGTTGTTACAGCCGGAACTTCAGACATTCCTGTAGCAGAAGAAGCTGCGGTCACTGCTGAAACCATGGGAAACAGGGTCGAGAGAGTGTATGATGCCGGAGTGGCAGGTATACACAGGCTTTTTGCAAATATGGACACGATACTGAAGGCTAACGTATTGGTTGTAGTTGCAGGAATGGAAGGCGCTTTGGCCAGCGTTGTCGGCGGAATGGTTGACAAACCTGTTATTGCCGTACCGACAAGTGTTGGTTATGGCGCAAATTTCGGGGGACTGTCCGCACTGCTTACCATGTTGAACAGCTGCGCCAGCGGTATAGGCGTAGTTAATATAGACAATGGCTTCGGTGCAGGTTATCTGGCCAGCATGATCAATAAACTGTAGTTTTGGAGGCTTATATAATGAAGGTATTGTACTTTGACTGTTTTTCGGGAATCAGCGGTGATATGACCCTTGGTGCCTTGATTGACCTTGGCATAGACAGGGAAGTTTTTAAAACCGAGCTGAACAAATTAAATCTTGCAGGTTATAAGCTTGAAATCCGGAATACGGTGAAGAGCGGGATAACCGGGACGGATGTGGATGTAATACTTGAAGGACGGAATGAAGAGCATGTCAACGAAACAAATCACCATGAACATGGCATGCACAAGCATGAACATGACCATGACCATGACCATGCCGGGCATCACCATGGAGAACACGTACACAGACACCGGCAACCGGAACACCATCATCATGCCAGAAACCTGAAGGACATAGAGGAATTGATTGATTCAAGCGATCTGAAGCAAAAAGTGAAGGATTTCAGCAGGAAGGTTTTCGGTGAAATAGCAAAGGCTGAAGCAAAGGTCCATAACAAGCCTGTGGAGGAAGTGCATTTCCACGAGGTGGGAGCTGTTGATTCCATCGTTGACATTGTAGGGGCGGCAATATGTATCGATTTGCTTGATATAGGCAGAGTTTTTTCTTCCCCCCTTCATGAGGGGAAGGGCTTCATCAAATGCCAGCATGGTCTTCTGCCGGTTCCTGTACCTGCGGTCATGGAGATGCTGGCAAACAGCAATATACCAATTGTTACTGAAGACATAAATACAGAACTGGTCACTCCGACAGGGATAGGGATTATCAAAAGCCTTACCTCGGATTTCGGGAATATGCCGGCCATGAGAATCGAGAAGATCGGTTACGGCATGGGCAAGCGCGATACCGGCCGTCTCAATGCTCTGAGGGTGGTAATGGGAACCCTGTTTGAAGAGGATACATTGAAGGATCAGGTGGCTGTTCTGGAAACCAATATTGACGACATGAGTCCTGAACTGCTTGGATATACTATGGATAGGCTGTTGAAAAACGGTGCCCTTGACGTATTCTACACCCCGGTTTATATGAAGAAGAACCGCCCGGGTGTCATGCTTACGGTGCTGACGCATAAAGACAGGGAAGAGAAGCTGGCGGATATTATATTAAGGGAAACCTCAACCCTGGGGATACGAAGAAGCGTGTCGGACAGATATTGCCTGGACAGGGAAATCGTAAAGGTCAAGACCGAGCTTGGAGAAGTCAGGGTCAAGATTGCGTCAATGGGAGATTTTAAAAAACTGGCTCCCGAATACGAGGACTGCAGGGAAATAGCAGATAAAACAGGAACTCCTATTGCAAAAATATATGGAATGGTGAACGAAAACTCAAAGCATTTACTGTGATGAGGTTAGGATGCTGTACTATAAGTTTTCAGATTATTTGAAAAATAAATACGGTACCAAGGTCTACAAGCTTCCTGTCAATATAGCATCAACCTGTCCGAACAGAGACGGACAAATCAGTGAAAACGGCTGTATTTTCTGTGGCGAGGAAGGGACTGGCTTTGAAAACCTTTCCTCCGGTATCGCCGTCAAGGAGCAGCTTTTAAAGAACGCAGCCTACATCGGCAGTAATTACAATGCTCAAAAATTCATAGCATATTTTCAGAACTATTCCAATACATACATGCCTTTTGAATTATTCAAAGATTACATAAATGAGGCTTGCATTGAAAGCATGGCAGCTATTTACATATCAACAAGGCCTGACTGTATTGAAGACCGTTACCTTGACTTTCTTACAAAGGTGAAAAGTGAAAAAGACATAGACATTCTCATAGAATTAGGGCTTCAGACCGTCAATTACCATACCCTGAAAATATTGAACAGGGGACATTCGCTCGCAGAATTTATTGATGCGGCTGGAAGGATAAAAAGATACGGGCTGGATTCATGCGCCCACTTTATAGTAGATCTGCCCATGGATTCGCTGGATGACGTGATTGAAGGCGCAAAAATATTGTCTGCCCTGGGTATCAACCAGGTTAAGTGCCATTCCATGTATATTCTTAAAAATACTGTTCTCGGCGATATGTATGAATCGGGGGGAATAGCCCCGCTGCCGATGGAGGAGTACGTTGAAAGGCTTATAACCTTCCTGGAATACCTGGACCCGGGTATAGTCATACAAAGACTTATTGGAAGAGCACCTGAAGAACGCAGCCTTTTTTGCAACTGGGAAACCAGCTGGTGGAAAATACGCGATGTGATAGAGGGCAGAATGACCTTGGAAGGGCGCTTCCAGGGGAAAAAGTTCAACTATCTTGGCGGCAGTGCGCTGAAGAGGTTTATGGATTGAGAAATGCATGCAAATGAACTCCCGGCTTTACAGTTTGCCTCCTGTATTTTATAATGTTATAATATTCTACGTGAATCGAAGGAGTTGTTATTTTGAATAATGAATTAGTCCTTGTGCTGGACTTCGGCGGGCAGTATAACCAGTTGATTGCAAGAAGGATCAGGGAGGCCGGTGTTTACTGTGAGGTAATTCCCTACAATGCTTCCATAGATAGAATCAAGTCGATGAATCCCAAAGGTATAATTTTTACCGGGGGTCCGGCTTCTGTCCTTGACCAGAAGGCTCCATTCTGTGATAAAGAGGTATTCAATCTAGGAATACCGGTGCTCGGGATATGCTACGGCATGCAGCTTATGGGGGTAATGCTCGGCGGCGGTGTGGCTGCGGCTGCTCAGAGGGAATACGGTAAAATAGATATAAAGCTGGGTCCGGAAAGCAAACTGCTGGATGGAGTGGAATGTGACACAACCTGCTGGATGAGTCATACATACTATGTGAATAAATTGCCGGAGGGTTTTTTGACTACGGCCAGCTCATTTAACTGCCCGAACGCTGCGATGGAGGATAATGAAAGAAAACTGTACGGAGTACAGTTCCATCCCGAGGTCGTTCATACTCCGAGGGGAAAGGACATACTCAATAATTTCCTTTACAAAATATGCGGCTGCTCCGGGGATTGGAAGATGTCTTCCTTTGTGGACCAGTCCATAAAGGCCATAAAGGAAAAAGTGGGCAGCGGCAAGGTGCTGTCTCTTATACACATCTCCGAGCCCACGAGACAGGCAGAA
>CALMWN010000357.1 GCA_937873555.1 uncultured Clostridia bacterium | reverse complement strand
CGTCCCGGGAAAGCAGGTCTCCGCCAGATTTATTCCAGGGCCTTATGGTTATACCATAAGGCCCTGTTTATGTCATATCGAATAAAATCAAATTGAAACCGGGTAATCTCCAATATGCAATTATTACTTTACAAAGCACTGTTGAAGTATTAAAATAAATTAAAGCATGAAGTTTGGGACTTTCAAACTTGCAAAATATTAATACCAGGCAGGTAGAAGAAAGATTATGGATAAAAATCATCTTATAGAGAAAATCAAGGAATTGAAAAAGACAAAGAATGCCGTAATTGTTGCACATAACTATCAGGTTGATGATGTCCAGGAAATTGCGGATGTTGTTGGAGACTCATTTGCTTTGAGCCAGTATTGTGCAAAAAGCAGAGAAGATATCATAGTCTTTTGCGGCGTGCATTTCATGGCGGAAAGTGCAAAAATACTTTCTCCCGAAAAAACAGTCCTTTTGCCGGAGATAGATGCAGGCTGCCCTATGGCAGATATGGTCACTCCGGAAGCATTAAGGGAGAAGAAAAAGCTGCACCCGGAGGCAGCAGTTGTATGCTATATCAATTCGTCAGCGGCAGTAAAGGCCGAATGTGATGTGTGCTGTACATCATCAAACGCACTTAAGGTTGTGAAGTCATTAAAAGAAAAAGAAATTCTTTTTGTTCCTGATAAAAATCTTGGAAGTTATATCGCTCAAATGGTTCCCGATAAGAAGATAATCTTATGGGAAGGGTTCTGCGTCACACATCATAAGATTAAGCCGGAAGATGTAACCAAAATCAAAGAGACTCATCCGGATGCCCTGCTGCTGATACACCCGGAATGCCAGCCGGATATAGTCAGGATGGCGGACTTTGTAGGCAGCACAAAACAGATAATTGATTACGCTACACAGTCTGATAATAAAAAGTTCATTATCGGGACAGAAATGGGCGTATTGAATATATTAAAGAAAAACAATCCTGAAAAGGTTTTCTATTTGATGTCTCAAGGGCTGGTCTGCCCCAATATGAAAAAAACTTCCCTGAAAAGTGTTTACGAAGCTTTAACTGAAATGAAATACAGGATAGAAGTTGATAAGGACGTAATAATCAAAGCAAGAAAGTCTCTCGATAGAATGCTTGAAATCGGATGAAGGGCTTTACTATCAAGGTAGGTTGATTTCAACCATGCAAAAATGTCAACGGGGACTATTCATTAAGGAAAGAAGGCATCCAGCTTGAATAAATACAGATACCTTGTAGATTTCGATACTGATAAAATCGAAACTGAATACCATGATGTCATTATTATCGGAAGCGGTATTGCTGGAGTGTATACAGCGCTGGAGATCTCCAGCCGCTATAATATAGCTATTCTGACTAAAGAAACCATCGACATCAGCAATTCAGTACTTGCTCAAGGGGGCATAGCAGTATCTCTTGACAAGGAGGATTCTCCCGAGCTCCACTTCAATGATACCATATATGCAGGAGCCGGCCTTTGTGATGAGAAGAGTGTATGGGTACTGGTAAATGAAGCAGCAGAAAACATTGACAAGCTTTGCAAATATGGGGCAAACTTTGATAAAAACAACCAGGAAGAGCTTTCTTTAACCCGTGAGGGGGCACACAGCAAAAACCGGATTATCCATTCAGGGGATACAACAGGCAAGGAAGTTTGCGACAAATTGATTTCTGTGGTTAAAACCAGAAGCAATGTAAAAATAAAGGAAAGGACTTTTGCAGTGGATTTGATCGTTGAGAATGGGCGCTGCAAGGGTGTTATTGCATTTGACGAAGACAAGTCCACGTACAGGATATACCTGTCACAGGTTGTAGTGTGTGCCACCGGCGGCTTTGGGCAATTATACCATAACACAACCAACCCCGAAGTGGCTACGGGTGACGGAGTGTGCCTTGCATACAGGGCGGGAGCCGAATTGATGGATCTGGAATTCGTCCAGTTCCATCCTACAGTGCTTTTTCATCCCCAAAACAAAAGCTTCCTGATTTCTGAAGCGGTCAGGGGAGAGGGAGCTATACTCAGGAATATAAATAATGAAAGGTTTATGCCAAGATATCATGAACTAAACGAGCTTGCACCCCGGGACGTGGTATCCAGGGCCATTTTTGAGGAGATGAAGCGGACCGGCTCCGACCATGTATATCTTGATATTACCTTTAAAGATAAGGAACACCTTGAGAACAGGTTTCCCAATATATATAAGACATGCCTTGGCTATGGTATTGATATGTCAAGGGATTTTATACCTGTTGCTCCTGCTGAACATTATTGCATGGGTGGAATCAGGACTGACGTTTTCGGCAGGACAAACATAGAAGGATTTTATGCCTGCGGAGAAGCTGCATGCAACGGCATTCACGGCGCTAACAGGCTGGCAAGCAACTCGCTGCTGGAAGGCCTGGTTTTCGGAAGAAAGATCGGGGACGAAGTCAGCAGCCTGATGTCTGACAAAACCAAATCAGATGTAAAGCTTTCATTGAGATATGAATCCGGACGCAAATCCGGTGATGAGGATATAAATCATATAATTGACGATATCAAGAGCACTATGACAGAAAATGTTGGTATTATCAGGAACAAAGACGGCCTGCTTCACGCAAAAGCCAGGATTGATAAATACTGTGAAGCTTTTGAAGAAAGAAAAAGTGTGAATATAAAGGATTTGGAGCTTCAGAACATGCTGCTGCTTTCAAAACTTGTCATAGAATCATCGCTTGAAAGGGAAGAAAGCAGAGGAGCTCATTACCGAACTGATTTTGACAGGACGGATAATGTAAAATGGAAGAGGAACATAATCCGGAAAAAGGCTTGATTATTTACTTTATGTTATAATGAAAGGATTGGAGATAAAAGCATGCTGGACAGGTTCGATATTGATAATCTGATAATAAGCACCTTGAAGGAGGATATGCCGCTTGGAGATATCACAACCGACAACCTTATTGAAAACGGCTCGGTGTCCAGGGCGGTATTCATTGCCAAAGAATCCGGTATTGTAGCAGGACTTGATGTTTCCGACAGAGTTTTTCATTTACTGGATGAAAATATTGAATTTACAAGGAAATTTGAAGACGGTGCTGCAGTAAAATATGGGGACATAATCGCTGTAATAGAAGGCAATACGAAAGCCTTGCTGAAAGGCGAAAGAACTGCATTGAATTTTCTACAGCGGCTTTCCGGAATAGCTACGGCCACAAACGCACTTAGCACTATTATTAAAGGCATGCCCGTAAAAATTGTAGATACAAGAAAAACAACACCCGGATTAAGACTGCTGGAGAAATATGCCGTCAAGGCAGGAGGAGGGCATAATCACAGGTTTTGTCTTTCGGACGGAGTATTGATCAAGGATAATCATATAAAAGCAGCAGGCAGTATAAAAAGAGCGATTGAACTGGCGCGGGAGCGAATTCCCCACACCATTAAAATCGAGGTAGAAACAGAAAGCCTGGAACAGGTTAATGAGGCACTTGACTCCGGTGCAGATATCATAATGCTCGATAACATGAGTCCGGAATTGATGAAGCAGGCTGTGGAGCTTATTAACAAGAGGGCTGTTGTAGAAGCATCGGGTAATATCAATGCCAAAACAATTTACGATGTTGCCTGTACTGGTGTTGACATTATTTCGGTAGGGAGTATAACTCATTCTGTCAAGGCGTTTGACATAAGCATGAAATTTATCGATTGAATTATTGGTGTTAAGATGTAATGACGACTTGTGGATAAAACTGAAAATTATCCACAGATTGTTGAATTTGTCGAAGGCTACATAATATTAAACCGGTAAACCCTCTAGAATAGCGGGTTTCGGGATTCAAAACCCCACACATATATCCACAGGCCTGTGGATATATGTGTGGGGTTTTACGTAATTTACGATTTATGTCTAAGTTAGGGAACTCTATTGTTTTTTCAGGGACGGAAAAGGTAAACTTGTGTTCAGCATGGTTTCTATTCTCTCAAAGACTTTTTTGTTGTTCAGAATGGCTTTGTGGTTTGTAGCTTCAAGGATATTTCCGTTCAATATGTTATCCATGGTCAGAGTGTTTTCACCTACAGTGTATACCTCTGTTTTAATATCCCACTCATCAAGACTTGCACTTGGAGGGACAACCACTTCATCAAATTCACCCAGTATGCTTCCTGACTGAATTCTATTGTTAAGGCCTTTATTGAGCATAGAGGGAAAGATTTTGGTAAACAGCTCGCTTTCAGGAATCAAATCGTTTATTCCCTGATCGTTGAAATAGTTCTTGCCGATAGCCGCCCAATGGGAACCGTGTTGAGGGACAGACACAAAAATTATTTTCCTTACATCTTCCTTATTAATATAATCCTCACTGCATGAGTAATACCTTGTTACAAGTCCACCCATGCTGTGAGCTATAATGTCAAAATTTGAAGTCTGCAATCCCTTTGAGATATATGCTTGCTTTTGCTGCTGCAAAAAATTACCCAGCTCGGAAGCTGATGATATTACGCCCTTGACGGTATCATAGTTGCAGGTACCCGACTCAAAACCCCTTGCTGAGAGGTATTCCTTAAGATTATCAAATATTTTGCTGTCTTCATGGTACCCATGTACAAATACTATTGGTACAGGTGACAAACCTATACTGATTGAAGAGGATATATCCAGTTTATAGAGTCCTGCTGTTATTGTCACGATAATCGGACCCTTCTGAAACTGTTCGGCGTTATATGCGGGGGGAATGTAAGTAACAAGATATTCCCCGTATTTATCTGTCCTTGCGCTGTCAGGATATATTTTACCAATATTGTCTTTAACAGAAAATACAACATTGGCATTCCCTGCAGCCTCTCCGGACTTGTTCCTGACACGGACACGCAAAATAAGCTTGTTTGCCGGATCGGCGCAGAGTCCTTTGACCTGGGGATTAACCTGAGTCAGGCTGACCAGCAGGTCTGTCTTCTTATACATTACATATTTAATATAGTTTGCAATGTGGTTAACCGGCAGCAAATACACAAATAAAGAAACAAGTATGACCGCTACAAGCCACAGCTTAAGTCTTTCAAACATGACACCAGCCCTTGTCCGAATAAATATGATTAAACAAAGCAATAAAAGAAATATTTGTTCTTAAATAGTATAATGCAAAATCAGCAAAAATAACAAAGCAGTACTAATTTTATTTATTCTGGACAGAATAAACCATGAATAAAAGAATAAGGGAGGTAGATTTGATTGAAGGTAAAAGATATTATGACAAGGGATGTAGCATATGTAAATCCGGCTTCAACTGTGATCGAAGCAGCCCAGCTGATGCAAAAGCACAATGTGGGATCGGTTCCTGTTTGTGATCAAAGCGGTGTGATAGGGATAGTAACGGATAGAGATATTATTGTAAGGAACGTAGCACATGGGAAAAGTCCGCAAAGTACGCCTGTGAAAGATGTCATGACATCACAGGTCACTACGGTAAATCCTGATATGGATGTAAATGATGTTTCAAGAATAATGTCGCAGAATCAAATAAGGAGGATTCCGGTTACGGACAACAACAAGCTGGTGGGTATGCTATCCCTTGGGGATATCGCAACAGACCCAAGGTTTGATACGGAAGCTTCTTCTGCATTGACGGAAATAAGCAAACCTTCGGATCCGGTAAATATGTAAAATCAAAAGCTGCCTGTGTTCCCTGCCAACTACATGCAAGGGCACAGGCAGACTCATCTTTTTTGATGTAATACTCAATCACCTTGACTTTCCTATAAACAACAGTAAATTTGATTTCTACATTAACAGTATATTAACATAATATGCAAAACGTAACCTTTATGATTTATTTTTTAGTACTACTTTGTTACTTTGGAATTATTATTGAATAAACAAGTCTTACTTTTTCTTCAATAGAAATTTACACTGCAAAATTTCCGCAAATTAATGATGTAACAAAGTAGTACTAAGTGTATTATATAAAATGAAAGTGCAGATAATATTATTGGACGCTAATAATTCCCAGGCTTTACCCGGTGTTTTTAGCATAATAAATTTTTGGTTTTTTAAAATGTTAAAAAGCACATCCGATAAAACTTGCCGAAAGCATAATTTATTTCTGAAATAAATTATGTGAAATGGCACCAGTGAAGGAGGAATGGCTGTGAGTAGACGCAGAGGGCTTATGTCGGAAGAATTGAAGGCTGAAATAGCGAAAGAACTTGGAGTCTATAACACTGTTTCATCTGAAGGTTGGGGCTCAGTCTCATCACGGGACTGCGGTAATATTGTCAAGAAGGCCATAGAAATGGCTGAAAGACGCGTCAACGGAAGGTAGTGACCTGGTACAGCGTACCAAAAGCCGGCATTATGCCGGCTCATCCCCCGGCCCCTTCCCCAATAGACTTGGTGGAAGGGGAGTAAGACCAAGCATTAAACCCTGCTCCCCTCCCAGCCTCCCCTCACTTCAAGGGGAGGAATCAGGAATGCTTGTGAAAGGCTTGCGAGTAACTTACCCGGTTCCGAAAAAGCCTGTTCATCTTCCCTATACCAAGTCCATAGAAGAAGGATAAGAGAGCGAGGTTTACACTCCCCCCAGTCGCCTACAGCGGCAGCCCCCTCCCGGAGGGAGCTTTCTCCAGAGCCCTGCATTTTCTTCCCCTCGAAGTGAGGGGAAGATAGAAAGGGAGCTGCTCTGCAGACCTCCTTCCCAGAGGGAGGTGTCACGAAGTGACGGAGGGAGTAAGCCCTAAGTACAAGATTCATAATCACGTAATAACTTAACGTAATACACTAATAACCTATGAATAAAGCCCGTTAAATATCCCACAAATGGCATTAATTTGCATGTTACAAGCCTGTTACAATTAAGTTACATATATATATATTATGTTGACTAGGTAAAACGCCGATGTTATAATGATTTTGAATTTAAGGCAGGCCATGTAACCTGCCTTGAAAGATGTCATAAGGGTTGGGTTCAGTACATTAAAGAAGAAGGCAGACCTGACCGCGTTATGTAAAGTGCCTTCTTCAAAAAAAACAAGGAGGATTCATAAGTATGAGAAATCTCAGAAAGTATCTAGCAGTATTTGTAGCAGTTGCTATAATGTTAACAGCTATGATTCCTGCATTTGCAGCAGATACTGCAACATCTGCACCGGCTTCAATGTCAGATGCTAAGATAGCAGAAACATTGGGAATGGTTGTAGGACAAGGTAATGGCGTTACAGATGATTATCTGGCAACACAACCCTCAAAGCTTCAGTCTGCTATAATGTTCCTCAGACTGCAAGGACTTGAGAAAGACGCGTTGGCATACACAGGAGCAGCTAATTTCTCAGATGCCAGCAAGGTAGAATGGGCAGGCGGACAGGCAATAATGGGTTATTTGAAATCCAAGCCGGAGTTGGGCTTCATCGGAAATCCTGATGGAACATTCAATCCGAATGCTACAATCACTGCACAGCAGTACTACAAGATCTTACTCGTTGCTTTGGGCTACAAGGAAGACCTTGGAAACGGCGGAGACTTCAAATTTGCTGATACAGTTGCTTTTGCAGCTTCCAAGGGCTTAAGCAAGGCAGCAAACGTAGTAAACTTCACAATTAACGATCTTTCAGCTGCTACAGTTGAAACTCTTAAAGCAAAAGTAAAAGATGGTTCAAAAACTCTTATTCAGGCATTGGTAGACGCTAAGGCAGTTGATTCAGCAAAGGCTGCAGCAGTTGGAATGATAGCATCATCAGCAGCAGCTACTTCATTTGACCTGACAGCTAAGACTGCAAAGAGCCTAGATGTTAAATTCAACGGTACTATAGCAGATACTTCAAAGGTTGCATTTACTGTAACCAGAGATGCTGGTATAGCAGTAAACCTCACAGCAGCATGGAACAATGACAAGACAGAAGCTGTTTTATCACAGGCTACAAACCTTGTATCCGGTCAGTATACAGTAGCTATCAAGAACGGTACTACTGATCTCGGCAACAAGAACGTGACAGTTGAAGCAGAAAAGATAGCTAAAATTGAATTGACTTCAAAGCAGATCACCAGAAGAAGTGATTCCGACGGTGTAGCTTACTACAAGGTTGCAAACCAGTATGGTGACGATGTTACAAAGCTTCCTATAGCTTCAAACATCACATGGAATTCATCACTTGGTACAGCTAATGGCGCGTCTGTAACTGCAGACAAGGGAACATTGACACTCCACAAGAATGACAACCCGAATCCAAATGTACCGACAATTTATATGGGATTGTTAAAGGATCAGCAGTCTGTAGTTGTTACAGCTTATGATTCAGATTCAAACACTGTAATGAACGGTACACTTAATGTATCTACTACAGTAGGTGACATCCAGTCCTTCAAGTTCCTTGGCTTGTCCAACAAGGATGGAAAAACAGCATTGGAAAAGAATACAACAGCTGTATTCTACCTTGATTACGAAGCTAAGGACTCAAACGGAAATGCAGTAACAGACTATGACATTCTCCACAACAGCAACGCTTTCAGATTGAGCCCTGGTTCAGCCAGCGAATCAACAATTGCATACGCAGAAGTTGTACAGGATCCTAATGACAGCCACAAGGCTCTCATACAGGTTAAGGTTCCAAACAACGGTATTGCCGGAACTCAGGTAATATCCGGAGTATCAATAACTACAGGTAAGGCTGACTCCTTCAACGTAACAGTTAACGAAGGTTCGGTACTGCAGCAGTTCACACTTCAGAAACCTGCACAGGACGTAGCAGTTGGTGACGGTTTTGCAGAAGTACCATATATAGCTATGGACAGCAACGGTAATGCTTTGACAGATTACTCAAAGATCCAGGGTAAGGTTACTTTCAGCGGTATTGACACAAGCAAGGTTAAGGAAATACAGAATCCTGACGGAAGCTACAAGCTTTTGATGGACTTTGGAACACTTAAGACAACTTATACTGTTTCAGCAACAGTTACTACAACTACTACAGTAAAAATGAGCACTATGAGTGTAACAGTAAAAGATGCAGCAGCACCTAAGACAATCGTAGGGCTTGATTCAAACAAATTCATACCTGGTCTCGTATATGGTGCATATACAGGTGACAAGATCGACAAGATCACTATAAACGACCAGTATGACAGAAAAGCTGACTTAAGGTACAGATCAAACAAGTACTCTGTAACTGAAAACAATGTAACAAATGACTACTACTACTTCCTCGTTGCATCAGTTAACTCGAATGATCTGCCGATAGTAAGCGTAGGCGGAGCATATAACGGAAACAATGCAGCAGCAGTATCAAGCAAGGTTATAGTTGGAAACAGTTCAGCACTCAAGATATATGCAAACACACAGACAGGTTCCGCAACTGTAAAGCTCCAGTTGATGAGAGCAGCAACACAGGCAGATGTAGCAAACAATGTAATACCGAACGGAGCTACAGTAGTTGATGAAAAGACCTTCACATTCTACAATGTAGACAAGAAGGATATATCAGGCTACTCAATAGACAATGTTGACAGCGTACTGTATGCAGGCCAGAATAACACCAAGCTTAACAGCTTCAACACATGGTACAACTACACCAGCAATACTTCCTTCGGTGAGTATGCATCAGATGCAAAGGTTCACGGTAAGTACAACGGTATGAGTGTAGAACTTAACCCGGCAGATGTACTGAACTACGGGGTAAGCGACAGCAGCAAGTTCGGAAGCTTCGTTGACAACACATTGTCAGGTAATGACGCTGACAGAAAAGTATTTGCAAAATATGTTGACTCAGATCCTTACCAGGGTGTATTGACAGCAGTTGTAAAAGGATACCAGGGAGTTATACAGACAGCTACAGCAAAGATCAACTCCAAGAATGAACTGGCTCAGGCACAGTCAATAGGAGTAGACTTCAATGATCCTCTTACAGTCGCAACAGCAAATGATGCACAGAACATCAACATCAGGACGTTCGTACAGTACGGGATGAGCGGAGACATCTTCAGAGTAACTTCCGCATACGCTAACAGCAACTTTGCCAACAAGCGTATAATCAAGTACAGCATCGACCCGGCAATTGTTGGTGCAACTGCAGGCCACAAGCTTGCTGACCCAAGATCAGACCTGTACTTCTATGTAGCTGACCAGTATGGCAAGAAGGGTCTTGCTCCTGCAAGCGTAAATGCAACAGTTACCAGAAATGACAACAATGCAGTTGCAACTCTTGGCTACAATACTACAACAGGTGTTCTTTCAGTAACAAACGGAACACTGAACAACGGAGATATAATCACTCTTACTGCATACACCGGCAACGGCGTAAGCAAATCAATAAAGATCTATGTTGATGATTCAGTAAACTATGATTACTCTCACAGATAAGTAAAGCAAGTTAGAAAAACTCCGGGATTTTCCCCAATGTCATTAAGTTAAGACAGATGTAATTAAACT